>NZ_CAXBOC010000149.1:0-10697 GCF_963976465.1 uncultured Cyclobacterium sp.
AAGGGGAGAAAAACGATTATATATTGAGCTATGGCCATGACAAGTTGCCCTCATTTGGCATAGGCAAAGACAAGGATGAGACCCACTGGAAGACAGTGTTAAGGCAGTCCATGATTTTTGGTTTGCTAGAAAAGGACATAGAAAACTATGGCATTATCTTACTTTCAGACAAAAGTGAGGACTTTCTAAAAAATCCACATGCTGTAGTGATTAGTAAAAATCACAATTTTGATGAAATGGCAGAAAATGTCTCCTCAGAAGAAATGAGTAATATTGGCAAGGCCTATGATGAAAAACTTTATGAATTATTAAAATTAGAGCGTAAAAAGGTAGCCAAAGCTAAAAACCTACCTCCTTACGTCATTTTCCAAGACCCTTCACTTGAGGAGATGGCAACCGTTTACCCCACAAGTAGGGAGGAATTGGCACAAATAAATGGCGTTGGCACAGGAAAAGTCACTAAATTTGGCAGGTCCTTTATCCGACTCATTGAAAAATATGTAGAAGAAAATGAAATCATTACTGCTTCGGATGTGGTCGTCAAAACATCCGGAACAAGGTCAAAGGTGAAAATCACCATCATACAACAGATAGACAGGAAAATCGATCTTGATGAGATTGCCATGAACCTGAATATCAGCATGAGTGAATTACTGCATGAAATTGAACAAATCATCTACAGTGGAACTAAACTAAATATCAATTATTATATAGAAAACATCATGGATGATGAAAGAGAAGACATTCTCCATGATTATTTTATGACGGCGGAATCGGACCATATCAAGGATGCCATGGCAGAGCTCGAAGAAGATGACTTTGCTGAAGAAGAAGTACGGGTATACCGGATTAAATTTATTTCAGATCACGCCAATTAAAAAAAAGAAAATACCAAATGAACATATTGCTTATAGGGAGCGGTGGCAGAGAGAATGCCTTTGCATGGAAAATTAAACAAAGTGAAAAATGCAAAAATTTATGGATAGCTCCCGGTAATGCCGGTTCTTCGGCCTTCGGACAGAATGTATCTATAGGAGTAAATGATTTTGAAGCCATAAAAGACTTTTGTATTGACAAAAAGGTTGACCTCCTAGTGGTAGGACCTGAGGAGCCTTTGGTTAAAGGTTTGAGAGATTTTATGGCCCAAGTACCTGAAGTGGCGGATATCCCTATTGTTGGACCGGGAAAATCTGGAGCAAGACTTGAAGGAAGCAAAGATTTTTCTAAAAACTTCATGTTGTCTCACGGCATCCCTACAGCTGCGTACGCTACTTTCACTCCTTCCACCTTACAGGATGGAATTGATTATTTGAAAAAACAAAACCTTCCGATAGTACTAAAAGCGGATGGCCTTGCTGCCGGAAAAGGTGTACTGATCTGTGGCAGTTATGAAGAGGCTGAGGAAAGCTTGAAGGACATGTTAATCGGCCAAAAGTTTGGAGAAGCCTCCACAAGAGTAGTCATCGAAACTTTCCTTACCGGCATTGAACTCTCCGTCTTTGTGGCCACGGATGGAGAAAGCTATAAAATACTCCCTGAAGCCAAAGACTACAAAAGGATTGGAGAAGGCGATACCGGTCCCAATACCGGTGGCATGGGTGCCATTAGCCCTGTCCCTTTTGCGGACAGTGCGTTCATGTCAAAAGTAGAAGAAAAAATTGTCAAGCCAACCATTTCAGGCCTTCAGAAAGATGGCATAGATTTTAGGGGATTTTTATTCATCGGCTTAATGAATATGGATGGAGAACCTTATGTCATTGAATACAATGTCAGAATGGGAGATCCTGAAACCCAGGCAGTATTACCAAGAATAAACAGTGATTTTCTGGAATTACTGAATGCTACTGCCAATAAAACCCTAAAAGATTACAGCCTTAGCATAGCACCGACTACGGCGGCCACCGTTGTGATGGTGGCAGGAGGCTATCCTGAAGCCTATGAAAAAGGCATGCCTATTTCAGGGCTTGAGAAGAAAAACATTAAAAACGCCATTACATTCCACGCAGGAACCAACACGAATACCAGTGAGCAAATTGTCACAAACGGTGGACGAGTTTTAGGTATCACCGGTTTGGGAGACACCGTGGAAAAGGCGATTGAGAATGCTTACGATAGAGTAGGCGAAATCACATGGGAGAAAGCTAATTACCGAAAAGACATAGGACAAGACATCCTCCGATTAGGTAATTAACCCCCATATTCACGAGGAGGAAACTCCCTAAAATATATATATAATATGTCAGGATGCGCAAACTGCAGTACCGACTCTACTGCTGTTGGTGGCTGCCAGAACAATGGCAGTTGTGGTACCAGCGATTGTAATAAAATGAATGCTTTCGATTGGCTATCCCATATGGGAATACCGGAAGTAGATAAATTTGATATTGTAGAAGTAAAATTTAAAGGAGGTAGAAAAGATTATTACAGGAATTCAGGACACCTGCAACTCACTACAGGTGATCCTGTAGTAGTAGATGTACCGAATGGGCACCATATAGGTTATGTTTCCTTGCAAGGAGAGCTGGTTAGGCTTCAAATGCAGAAAAGAAAAATAAAAAATGATGACAATATCTTAAGCATCTACCGAGTAGCTACTCCTAAGGACCTTGAGAAATGGCAAGAGGCAAAAAATAGAGAAGTGCCTACCATTTACAGGGGTAAGCAGATCATCGATGAAATAAAGCTTTCCATGAAGCTGTCTGATGTTGAATACCAAGCAGACAATTCCAAAGC
The DNA here is from genome assembly GCF_963976465.1 of uncultured Cyclobacterium sp. Lineage (NCBI taxonomy): Bacteria > Pseudomonadati > Bacteroidota > Cytophagia > Cytophagales > Cyclobacteriaceae > Cyclobacterium > uncultured Cyclobacterium sp. Next base: position 2,734 of record NZ_CAXBOC010000149.1, read on the forward strand.
CACCTTTTACTACTCAGCGGATGATCGGGTTGATTTCCGTGAATTGATAAAGCTTCTCGCCTCTGAGTTTAAAATCAGGGTGGAAATGAGGCAAATCAGCCTAAGGCAGGAGGCCGGGAGACTTGGTGGGGTAGGCGTATGCGGAAGAGAACTTTGTTGCTCTACATGGATCCATGATTTTAAAAGTGTCACCACCTCTGCAGCCAGGTACCAAAATCTCTCGTTGAACCCCAGTAAACTTTCGGGTCAATGTGGGCGGTTAAAGTGTTGCCTAAACTTTGAGCTGGAAAGTTACATGAGTGCGCTCGAAGATATCCCCAATATAGAAAAACCTTTACTAACACAGGCCGGAAAAGCCAAGCTCCAAAAGACTGACATCTTTCGGAGATTGATGTGGTTCAGTTACAATGACGACAACAACTGGCATTCAATTGATTGTGACAGGGTAAAAATCATAATAGAGCAAAATGCAAAAGGGATCACCCCTTTTAGCCTGCAACAAGACAAGGCCTTCGAAGGGGAAATTGATACCAATAAAACCAACCAAGACCTTGAATTATTGGATAAAAAATTTGCTGATTCTAGGCCTAAAAAGAAAAGGAAAAACAGATCCAGAAAATCAAACCCACACAATAAAGGGCAGGAACCCCCCCAAAGAAGGCAGAATAAACCTGAAGAAAAACCTCGAAATACCAAAAACAGAAGACCACCTAAACGATCGAATAACCCTCAAAATGCGCAAGGCAAAACAGGAACTTCTCCAAAAGATCCCGATGCTAAATCGCCAAAAAACCAGGGTAACCATAGAAACAAAAGACGAAAGCCAAATCGAAATAAAGGTCCTAGAGGTGGTGAAAACAGAAATAAGCCTGATGAAAAATAATAATATATTGGCCATTGCTTTGCTAGCTTTCATTGTATGGGCAAGTGCAGCTTGCAACAATGGCCGTGTATATGAATCTTATCAAGACCTTGAGAAATTAGAGTGGGTGGTTACGGATACCATTTCTTTCACTTTGGACTCTTTGGAGACAAATACAGGTACAAGCTCCATTTTAAGCATTCGGTACGATGATAAATATGAATACAACAACCTCTATGTTCGCTATTTCCTAAAAGACAGTTCGCAAGAAATCATATCAGATACCCTTCTCAACCTCCAGTTGTTTGATCCCAAAACAGGAAAACCTCTTGGGCAGGGTTATGGAAATAGAAGAATTTTGTATGACACCCTTCCTGGGAATAGGGTTTTATCCCAATCTTCCTATCACTTTGTACAATACATGCGGAAAGACACCCTCTCCGGAATCGAATCTGTCGGGTTGAAAATTATTGCCAACAATTGATCCAAGCCAAGACATGTAGGAAATAGGAAATGGTTGTGAGAAGATCATAATTGTAAGCCCCTACACAAGAATACAATGGTCGCTAATAATTGCTAAAAGCTTCTATCACTCTCCGGACTGACTTTTTACTTGGGCCAATTTGGTTTGTAACAAGTCTTCTTTATCTAGCCAATATTGGCGACTAAATAAAAACACGATGTTCCAGTTTCTAGAAGACAACAGTCGAGGGTGATATACAAAGGCCTCTTTGGCCGTTTTTGAGGAGAAGAACCGCTGATCATCAGTAAGAATTGCTGCCACGGCTTTACCATTTTCATTGACCTCCAGATCCATCACTGCGGAATAAGGGTTTTCCACTACCTCATGGCTCCCATAATTACCTATCAACCGGTCCCTAAATGACCAATTTCTGTCATATCCGGGGGCATCAGGTCTCAAAGCCAAGGTTGCTGTTCCTTGCTGCACTTCATCTACAAAAGCCAAATACTCTTTTAACAACCTGATTCCGGCATTTTTCATATGCCTTTCTTTAAAGTCAGACATCTTTAGACTAGAGATAAGAACATTTCGTTTCCGGGCTCTGGTAATGGCTACATTTAACCTGTTTTCACCTCCCTTTCTGGAGAGAAGGCCAAAATTAGCCGTGAATTTCCCTTCCGGGTTTCTAGCATAACCTACAGAAAAAATCACCTGATCAAACTCATCCCCTTGTACATTTTCAATGTTTTTTACCCGAATGTTTTCATCTTGAGACAACAACTCATCTTCCTCTATCAAACTGGAAATTAGCATCATTTGATGATAATTGAAGGTAATGATACCAATGCTATCTGAAGGGTTGATTGCCCGAGCACTTTGTAACTGAGCCATTACCTCTTCGGCCTCCTGAATATTGGTTTGGTCTTTCCATACTCCTTCCACTTTGATCAATTTCAATCCATGATCACCACTATTCAAAACCTTCCTGTCAGGCAACATGTATAACTTCCCTTTATAGAAATTTCTATTTGAAAAATCTATTAAGGGCAAAGTGGCACTTCTATAATGGGTTTGTAGATGATAGGTGGGAAAATACTGTGCTGCCATCTCCAACAAGGCATCAATTTCCACTTCCATTGTTTCTTCTTCTTCAGCCTGCAACCTTGTTTGATACAGGTCATAGGGTTGAAGCTGTTGCCGGTCCCCTGCAATGACTACTTGCTTCCCTCTCAACATCAACGGCAAGCCCCTTTCAAAATAACACTGACTGGCTTCATCAAAAATTACCAAATCAAAGTATTGTGTCAAAGGAAATAATGCGGATGCTGTCTCAGGAGATGCTAACCAGCATGGAATCAGCCTAAAAATCTCATCTTTATAGTGAGCTATTAATTTCTTCACAGACCAAATTTGTCGCTTTTTCCCTACCTGATGCCCCAGTTCTCTGTAGGATATAAGGTTGTTTAGCCGATTGTATTCCAAATTGGAACAAACCCCTTCCCTTAACCTCATCTCAATAATAAAACGTGCGATTTTTAATTTCTCTTCAACAGAATTTTCAAAATCAGTAATATTTGACTTGACTTGGGGGCCATAGATTTCTTTTAAGACCGGGTATTTGGCCTCTAGGTGGCTGATCCAACTCACTTTCAAACTGGATAAAAAAACTTCTTTCAGGGAATCATAATTGCGATCGGGAAATTCATCAATTAATTTTTCTATCACTTTTTTCTCTTCCTCCGACATGATGTGCCTTAGCTTGTCGAAGCGGCTCAATTCATCTACATCTTTTCCCAGGTTGGACTGAATTTCTTTTAAGCCCTTTTCATCCTCAGCACTTAATAGGTGTTTGATCTGAATTTCAGTAAGATATTCTCGCCAAGTAGAAAAATGGTCTTCCACCCAATCATTAATTACACTTACCCCTTCCAATAAATGTTGAAAATGATTGAAGGTAAATTGAGGTTTATAAAAATAGGAAGCCAAAACCCCTAACTCACTCATGATAAATCTGGCATTCAACGCTTTGACATGCAAGGCTGACACCTCTTCAAATGCCTCAATGGTAAAAGGTTTTTCGGGAAGTTTTATCCAGGGTTTCTGTTTCAATAAGGCGTATTGATGATTTAGATTCATCCTGTTCTCAAGCCTTTGTACCAAAACCCCAAGGTCTTCTTTACTGTTTTTTAACCCATTCTTTTCTAGCAACGATTTGATAACAGTATATTTCTTTTGGTTGAAATTCAAGGATAGTTTACCGTACCATGAATCCAATTGCTTAACAGCATCTACAGCCAAGGCTAAAGTGGCTTCCACTTCTTGATCACTTATCCCCCATTCCACGCCCTCATTCATCAGTAATTTCCTGATCATGTCTACCTTATTCTCTAACCATAAGCGATCCAGTGTTCCTGCATCATGCTTCATCAGGGCCTTAAACTTTTCATAGATCTGCGGATCGTCAATGGCAAGGCTTAAGGCATCCACTTTTTCCTTTTGCTGGAAAGATTGGTAGATAAGCCCATATTCAAAGGTATCTGCCAGCATGGAATTCAAATCATTTTTGGCAGTAATCTTCACCAAGGACAGCTCTTCAAAGGTGGCTTTCGCTCCATTGATGGCCTCAGGCCCTTTGTCTGAAAAATCAACCCTATGCAACCAAAATGAAGAAGCTACCTGGAATTTCTTATAGTAGTATTGGTATTGCTCAAAATCATTTAAAAAACCATCCAAATCATCCAGACGGAAATTTCTATACAATTGGGTCATGTCAATCCCTTCACTTCCAAAATCTGAAGTAAGGTATAGCTCTTTGACCGGAGCCCCACAATCACTTGTGTCATACAATGCCTCCTTATAGGCATCAAAGAAATCTGAATACCTTTCAATATTGGTGCACATTTGGCTAAAATTTCTTTCTAGCTGTATCGCATCAATAGAACTATTCAAAGCCTTGTAATTTTCCAGTGAACTGATCTGGTGGTTTATTTTTTTATAGAGCTCCTTGCGGTCTCCTCTGTAGTCATGGACCAGTGCTGTAAAATTTGCCATACCTTGTGAAGCGATACGTTGATACACCACATCAAGGGCTGCTCGTTTCTGAGAAACCACCAATACTTTTTTACCTCTGGAGGCAAAATCAGCCATCATATTACAAATGAGCTGAGACTTCCCTGTACCCGGAGGCCCTTGGACCACACAAGAGTTTCCCGACTTAATATAATTAATGACAGCCTCTTGGCTTGCATCAATGGGGAAAGTATTGTACAAATTGTTTTCTGTGGTAGGGTGTGGATTGTCGGTATTATTGGCAAAATAATCAGAAAACAAAGCCTCTAGGTTTTCTTGATCAGCTTGATCAATCAATTGCTCATAATCATCCATCAGAAAAGAGCTTTTTTGAGAAAACTGGCCCAAAATGGCGTATGGTTTTAATTTCAACAATCCGACTTCAAAGGATTCTTCAAAAAACTCCCTGTTATTGTCAGGAAAAAATTCCAATTGATCCTGATATATTTCTCGGCTAAAATTTAATTCGACCTGGTTTTTGAGCAGCTGGTAAAGATCTGCTCTAAATCCCATTGCATCCTTATGAAAATCTTCAAGGGAGGTCTCCAACCACTCTGCATCAAAGGGCTTTCCAACTGCCTGACTGTAGGCCAGTAAAAAGGAAGGGTTTAAAAATGGCAACTCCCCTACACTTTTTCTTAGATACCAGGTTTTGTCATCTAAAATAAGCTCCACCGGAAAGAATACCAAAGGGCAACGCGTGAGTTGGCCATTAAGTAGCTTGCCCTCCACAAAAGGCCAACCTACAAATAAACTTTTTTCGCCTGTTTCTTCAATGGTAAAATTAACTTGCTGTTTCAAGCGTTTTAAGCGTACAGAAAGTTGATTGACATTTTGATCCCTACTATCAAGCACCTGAATCAAAGGAATATTTCTCTTCCTCCCTAGTAATTCAGTGATGTAGAAAAAAGATGCATGGTTATTTAAAAAATGAAAATCCTTCAAATCAATCATTTGACTGGCAATGATTTTGGGAAGGAATATGGAACGGTTATTAGAAGAAAGATCTACTAACCTATTCAAATAAACCCGAAGTACATCTTTTAGTTTTGACATTATTTAAAGGGTGAGTCTTTTTCTTTGGCCATATGGTTGTAAACTATTTTATCCATTATTCCGGGCATCCATTTGTTCAAAAAAACCGCTAATTTCCCTTGGCGAGTTAACACAAGGTCTCTTTTCTTTTTCCGCAGAGCATTCAGCATGGATTCAGCCACTTCTTCGGCCGTCATCATCTTATCTTCCTCTCTAGGCGATTCACTTTGGCTACTCCCATCCCCCATTAAAGCATTGTTTCTAATATTAGAGGCGGTAAAGCCCGGGCAAACTACCAGAACATGTACGCCTAACCTCATCACTTCCGTCCTCAATGACTCAAAGAAACCATTCATGGCATATTTACTGGCAGTGTAGGCAGTTCTTGCAGGGGTTCCCCTGAAACCATTGATGGAGGAAACGCCAATAATGGCCCCTTTATTTTTAAGAATTTCATCCATACAATACTTTGTAGCATATACGGTGCCCCAAAAATTAATATCCATTACTTGATGAAAAACTTTCAAGTCCAAGTCTTTAAACAATGCCCGCATGCTTATTCCAGCATTGTTGATCAATATATCTATTTTCCCATAATGCCGGATAACCTCATGCGCCATTTTTTCATTATCCTCGGCCTTGGCTGCATCACAAACGCCACCTCCACACTCAACTCCTTCCTTTTGAAGAAGAAGCAATGTTTCATCTAATTTAACTCGGCTTCTACCTGTAATCCAAATTTTAGCCCCGGCTTTACCAAAAATGAGGGCACAAGCTTGCCCTATTCCCGAGGTGGCCCCAGTAACAACAACCACTTTATTCTTTATTTCCATATTTTTTTTTAACCAAGATACAATTCCGTCCTAAACAAAAAAGGAGAGATTCCATTTTTTGCCCAAAATAGTTATTTTAGGTTTGAGTCAAAAAAGGAGCCCCCTCATATGTAATATTACATTGTTTTCATAGATTATTAAAAAATCCACCGTTCAATTTTCAAGAAATTGGTGAAGGAAAAGAAAATCGATAAGGGCTGAAAGTGCTGTTGCTATGACTATTGGTATGGCACCAATTTTTAATGCGGATGCTAGTTGTTATCAGAGAATGAAATATTGTGAAGGTGTGATGACAGTTTACAATTGTGATCCTGATTACTACACCAGTGAAAGTTGCAGTGCAGCTTATGAACAATGTTATCTTTGTGATTGTTGATTTAATTAGATGGCGTTTTTGTTAATTAGGACGCCATTTATTCATAAAGGTAATATTTTCGTCTCATCTAATGGTAGGTTTACCACCTAATGGTTTTATCAGGAAAGTCTTTTTTTTAAGTTTCAACTATCGGTTTTAAAATTTATCTGCTTAATTCTCTGATAAAAAATCATTTAAATATTTCTCAAAATCTTCAGGAAATGTAGGGTTGTTTCTACTTTTTGCTATATCAATTATTTTGTCGTCTTTAACTGCGAAAATAAAATAATAATAGGGACGAGTTCCAAGGCCTTTTATTTTATTTGATTCTAGAAATTTGCTTTCAGGATCGTAAAAAACTGGCCAATAAAATTCTCTTTGTTTTAACCTTTCCTTTATTTTAGTAGAGTCTTTTTTATCAATGTAAAATAGAAAGGCTATTTCCGGAAACTTTTCAATTGCCTCAGCCCATTTAATAAGGTGTGTAGAGGAACCATTTGAGTAAGAAACGATTTTATATTTATAATCATACCACTTTTTATCAAATTCTATTGAATCATTTAGTGAAAAAGTTTTTAAATCTTTTGGGTAAGTGATTTTATCCGCTTTACTTGAACAAGAAGTACTTAAGATCGCTGTTGCTATTATTGTCCATATAATATTTTTCATGAAATTTTTATTTCGGGTATCGTTATTTTTAAAGTCTTTATATTTTGATTTTAAGTAGGTTTACTTTAATAATGTTGATAAACAACACAAAAAAAGATACTAATGGATTGAATTTTACTAGAAATAGTTTGAAAATTGCTCCTAATTATCTCTTTAAAGGCTTAACTACTAAAATATAAGTTAAATAAATAATTTGATAATTCAAACAAACTTTTCCTATAGCGCACTCAAAAAAGATTGAACCTCTTATGTGTGATATTGCATTTTTTTTTACAAATTATTAAAAAATCGACGGGTCAATTTTCAAGAAATTGGTACAGGAAAAGCAAACTGATAAGGGCAGCAAGTGATTTGACAGCTGGGCACATCGGTAAGGGATATTTTCATTGGGCATGGATCTGCTACTTGAAACCTCAACCATCTTGATTACTAAGCCCCTTCCAAATACAGATAAATCAAAAATTATTTAGAACCGCATTAACCAAGACCTATAAAATTTTGAAACCAAGAAGGACAATATTCAACCCTTTGACCGAAAATGATTAATTTTGCGAGCTATGTCAAGAAAAATGAAGAATAAGGTCCTCGAGCAGTTAAAAATCGAAAGAATTGCTGCCGAGGGAAAATGTGTAGGACACCATGAAGGCAAGGTGGTCTTTGTAGCTAATGTTGCCCCGG
>NZ_CAXBOC010000150.1:0-10614 GCF_963976465.1 uncultured Cyclobacterium sp.
TGTGCTATGCTTTTAGACTTGCAGAAGCAAGAATTATCATTTCTCTCATTGGAGGGAGTTAACCTATCAATAACAATGAACTATACAGAAAATTACAAAGGAATTAAAGTTGATGTCCAATCAGTGAATATTGATATCAATAATGCTGTACAAGAGGAAATTCGTACATCCATAGACAAACTGTCTAAATTCACCCATGATATCAATGCTGTAGATGTTTATTTTAAAACAGAAGGAAGCGGGGGAAATGCGGTAAGCATCGTAGGTATGCGTGTGGGTATACCGGGACCGGATGTTTTTGCTGAAGAAAAAGGGGCACATTGGATTCCATTGCTAAAGGATGTAGTCGATAAATTGGTGCGACAATTAAAGAAAGCCAAATAATAAGTAAAGCTTCAGTCTCCACTCTAGATTAGAACTTAAGATCCAATGCTTAACCTGTTTAGAAAAGGCTGAAGTCTTTTACTTGCTCCCAAAAATGCAAGGCGTTTTCAGGAGAGATAACTACAATCACGAGGATTCCAAAGACCGCGCCATAGAAATGAGCATCGTGATTGATATTGTCTCCACCTGTACGACCTTTATAAAAAGCATAACCTAAAAAGAGTATACCCAATATAAATCCAGGTAGGCAGAAAATCCCAAAAATGCAGATGTCTGACAAGGGCATTAGAATGATACTTGCAAATACCGTGGCAGAAGTTCCCCCAGATGCTCCCAAAGCATGGTAGCTAGGATTGTCTTGCTCCTTAAGGTAAGTGGGTATATCTGCAATAACAATGGCAACAAGATAGAAAATCACAAAAACCACTATGCCTAATTCCGGACCAAAAGCATAATTGAAGTAAGACTCTACTACATTGCCGAAAAAATAAAAGGTGAACATATTGAATAACAGGTGGGTACCATCTTTGTGGATAAAACCCGACGTTAAAAATCTTCCATAGGCGCCATCAGCTTTTATAATATAGGGAGTGAACAAGTTTTTATTGATAAACTCCGGTTTTTTCCAACCGTAATAGGATGTCAGACAGGTAATGATAATAATGATTAAAGTTACAGATAAGTCCATGGTTCTATTTTTCTCTGTTGGCGAGATGCTGTGTTAAGTTTTGTAGTAATTGTAAACCTGTGGTATTTTTTACCTGCAATTCAGACAGCTGCTTGAAGCCTTTTTGGAAATAATTTTCCATTACAGCCATTGTTTTTTCTTTTATATGAAGTTGATCGTAGATAGTCGTTACTGCTTTTACCTTTTCGTCCGAGGAGAAAGATTTTGAATGAAGCCATTTTTCAAGCTCCTCTAGTGTGGATCCTTTGGCGGACTCTTTGGCTTTTACCAAGAGGTAGGTTTTCTTATTGGCAATAATATCTCCACCCACCTGTTTGCCAAATTTTTCCTTGTCGGCATAAACATCCAATAGATCGTCTTTTAATTGGAAAGCAATTCCAATGTTCATCCCAAAATCGTAAAGTCGCTTGGTGTCACTTTTGGGAGCTCCAGCCAAAATTGCACCGAGCTGAAGGGCAAATCCCAATAATACAGCAGTTTTCAAGCGGATCATGTTTAGGTATTCCTCTTCACTTACGAGTTCTCTGCTTTCAAAATTCATGTCGAGCTGCTGTCCCTCACAAACCTCGGCAGCGGTCTTGCTAAATAACTGTAAGCTTTCTTTCAAGTACTCAGGAGCAATTGACAAGAGTAGGTCATAAGCTTTTACCAACATAACATCTCCGGATAAGATGGCGGTGTTGTCATCCCATTTCTCATGGACTGTGGCTTTCCCTCTTCTCAGGGGAGCGTTATCCATGATGTCATCGTGCATCAGCGTAAAATTATGAAAGACTTCGATCGCAGCAGCAGGGCTTAGTACACTTTTATAGTCTTCCTTGTATAGGTTATAAGCCAGTAATGTGAGTAATGGACGTATCCTTTTGCCACCCAGGCCCATAAGATAGCTGATGGGTTCATAAAGTTCTTGAGGGTTTCCTTGAAGGTCAAGTTGTTGAATGTATTGCTCGAGTTTGGCTTTAATTTCCTCAAGCTGGTTTTCATTTATCATCGTTTACAAATTCCAAATCTATGGTTCTTCTGTCTATGTCGGTGCGCGTTACTCTAACCTCAACTTTGTCACCTAGGGTGATCATTCTTTTGTTCTTGGCGCCTATGAGTCGCATGTTTTTCTCATCAAAATCGTAATAGTCATCGGTTAGGTCTTGCACCCTTACCATGCCTTCACATTTGGTTTCAGAGATCTCTACGTATACACCCCATTCTGTTACTCCAGTAATAATCCCGGCGTAATCCTTGTCTTCTGCAAGTTTCATGTATTCTACTTGCTTGTACTTAATGCTGGCTCTTTCTGAATCTGCGGCCCTTTTTTCACGTTCAGAAGAATGAACACACTTTTCCTCCCAGGCCTGGTTTTCAGGTGGCTTCCCACCATCCAGATAATGTTGCAAGAGTCGGTGTACCATCATGTCTGGGTACCGCCTAATTGGTGAGGTAAAATGCGTATAGTGATCAAAGGCTAAACCAAAATGCTGTTTAGGCTCAGTGGTATATTTTGCCTTTGCCATGCTCCTGATGGCAAGTTGTTCAAGTATGTTCTGCTCCGGTTTACCAACGATCTCATCCATCAATTTGTTCAGGCTGTTGGATACTTTCTTCTCGTCTAGGATTTTGATTTCATGACCAAATTTCTTCGCAAAGTTCGAGAATGTCGCCAGCTTTTCCAGGTCAGGGTAATCATGAACCCTATAAACAAAGGTGCTTTTGCCTTTATTTTTATCGTAAATATAGGTGGCCACTGTTTTATTGGCCAAGAGCATGAATTCTTCAATTAACTTGTGAACGTCTTTTCTCTCTTTGATGATAAGCCCGGTGGGTGTTCCGGATTCATCAAGTTGAAATTTTACTTCTACCGTTTCAAAATTAATGGCGCCTTTTTTAAACCTTGCTCCTCTAAGCAACTTGGCCAGGGCATTGATTTTCAATAAATCCTTGGCGTAATCACCACTCTCAGCATCCATGTTTTCTTGTGCTTCCTCATAGGTAAACCGCCTGTTGGAATGAATCACCGTACGGCCAATCCAAAAATCCTTGACATCTGCTTGGTCGGTCATTTCGAAAACACATGAAAAAGTAAGTTTGTCTTCGTTGGGTCGCAAGGAACAGAGTCCATTGCTGAGCCGCTCGGGGAGCATGGGGATGGTTCTGTCCACCAAATAGACGGAGGTGGCCCTATCGTAAGCCTCTTTTTCCATCAGTGTTTTAGGCTTGACATAATGAGTTACATCAGCGATGTGAACACCTATTTCCATATTCCCATTGTCCAGATAGCGAAAGGATATTGCGTCATCAAAATCCTTTGCATCTGCGGGGTCTATGGTGAAAGTGTCTATGTCTCTAAAATCTTTCCTTTTTTTGATTTCTGCTTCCGGAATTACCTCAGAGATGTTCTCTGCTTCTGCTTCAATTTCCTCCGGATAGTCAAAGGGAAGTCCAAACTCAGCCATGATGGAATGAATTTCCACTTCATGGTCTCCGGCTTTACCCAAAACATGAATGATTTTTCCACTTGGGCTTTTGTCTCCTTCTTTCCATTCAGTAAGCTTTACCACTACTTTTTGGTTATGTTGAGCCCCTTCTAGGTCCGACTTCCTAACGAAGATATCGTGGTGCATCTTCTTAAAGTCCGGCACAACAAAGGCAAAACGAGGGGAAATTTCAACCCGACCGACAAATTCATCCCTGCTCCGTTCCATTATTTCCAAAACTTTGCCTTCTCTTCGATTGCCTCTACCCCTTTTGGGTAAAATCATAACCCTGACTTTGTCACCATCAAGGGCAGATTTTAAATCTGCTTCTTTGACCATGATGTCGTCTTCTTTCTTTTCTTGATTGCTAGGAATGACGAATGCAAACCTTGGATTGACGAAATCTACTTCACCAATAATAAACTCAGGTTCAGCTGTGGAGGAATAAAGATTTCTGGGAGTGCAACTGATTTTGCCTTCATCTATAAGTTCCCGCAGGGCAGGGTTTAAAAGCTTTTTGGTGTGGGCATCCCTAAGCACCAGTTTTTTGATGAGTTGTTTTTCGGTATAGGCTTCGCCGAAATTGTTGTCAAAAAATTGCGTTAATTTTAATTTTAGTTGTTCTATGTCAGTGGGCTTACTGCCCTTCTTTTTAAATCCTGATTTTTTTCTTCCTGATTTTCTTCCCATAAAAATGTCTTGTAATTATAAAGGTAAGGATATTTATTCTATTTAATGGGCCTTCCTTTATTGGTAATGTTATTGTAATGTTTAAACTGCAGGTGAATCGAGGTTAATAATTTCAAAGGACAGGTCTCCCGGTAAACCTTGATAGGCAAGGTATATTCTCGCTGTTACCTCTACATCCCTTAGACAATATTTACGGATATTGTCCAAATCATCCTCTTTGTAATATACGGTATTGACCATACTTCCATCGATGCCTTCCTTAGAACTAGGGATATCAAAAATTGTTGCAAGCAAATCCAGTCTGGTATAATGTTTATAATCTCCAAACTTCCACAGTTCAAGGGTGTCTAAATGCTTGATTTCCCATGGCTTCTTCCCGGAGATTTGCAAAACTTTCGGAAGGGGAATTTTATTAACCAGCATTCTTCTGCAGATATATGGGATATCAAATTCCTTGCCATTATGGGCGCATATACACCATGACTTCTTCTCTAGTAATTCCCTAAACTCCAATAAAGTTTCATGTTCTGTTATTCCGGCATAGGACTTGGTCCTATAGATTAGTTGATCCTCTTCCCTTTTATAGGTAAAATATCCTACGCCGATGCAGATGATCTTGCCGAACTCCGCGTAAATTCCTGCTTTTTCAAAGTAGAGTTCCGCTGCATCTCTTTCGTCCGTTTTTTGTAATTGAAGGGCCTTTTTTTTCCATTCTTCCTGCCATCTTTCCGGTAAATCTTCAAGATTTTCGACTCCGGAGATTGTCTCAATGTCCAGAAAAAGAATTTCATTCAAATGTTCGAAAAAATCAGCCATAAGCTTTAGGTGTGTAATATCCCATGCATGTCGAGTTCCGGAATGTAGGTCATGTGTTTGTCTTGCACACTGCCCGCTACAAATATAAACTTTTTGTCAAATATTTGGTCGAGTATATAGTAACTTACCCAAAATTCATTGTTCAATACAAATAAAGCGGGGTCAATGGCTTCTATTCTTACAAAACTTGTAGCCTCTAACTTGGCAATCACATGTCTCAATATAGAGGTTTTCTTCACCTCTCCGGATACTGTGCCGTAACCTTTTGCTGTTATCATTAAGGTTTCTAGCTCAATCAGGTTATTATTGATCAGGTAAACAGCCCAGCTTTCCCCTTTTTCAGTTTCCTCTTTTACAATGGCCATTTTCACACCGGTTACCGGATGAAATTTTATGTCTTTTTTCATTTTAATTCTTCACTTTCTAATAGTTCCATCCCAAATAATCGAACGATATGTGACTTTACTCTTTCCTTTACTTCGGGCATGGATATTTTTTTTCCCAGCTCCATTTCCATGGAGGTGACTGCTTTGTCACTGATCCCACAGGGGATAATATGGTTAAAATAACTGAGGTCTGTATTGACATTGAATGCAAATCCATGCATGGTCACCCATCTGCTGGATTTTACCCCTAATGCGCAGATTTTTCGTGGGTTTTTCTGATGAATATGGTCTAGCCAAACTCCGGTTAATCCCTCAATTCTGCCCGCTTCAATTCCATAATCTTCCAGTGTGGCAATTACTGCTTCTTCCAAATACCTCAGGTATTTGTGAATGTCTGTAAAGAAATTGTCCAGGTCCAGAATGGGATAGCCTACCAGCTGCCCGGGCCCATGATAGGTAATGTCGCCGCCACGATTAATGGGGTAATAACTGGCTTGAAATTTTTTCAGTCCAGCATCGTCCAAGAGTAGGTTCTCCGGACGGCCACTTTTGCCTAAAGTATATACATGAGGGTGCTCCACAAACAAGAGGTAATTGTCAGTGATTTGTGCCTGTTCAGGATCAAGTTTTCTGTTGTCAATTTTGGTTGCCACCGTTTGGGCAAATATTTTTTCTTGATAGTCCCAGGCCTCCTGGTAATCTTTGGTGCCTAAATCCCTGAAAATTAATTTTTTATTTATAAATTGATTCACCTTTTGCAATAGTTTTTTTCAAATATAGTCAATATCATACAATGGCTGAACACAATGACAAAGGAACCAAAGCCGAACAACTTGCCAAAGACTGGTTGGTGGCGAATGGCTACCAATTTATCACTGAGAATTACAGGTACAAGCATGCAGAAATAGATCTTATAATGGAGAAAGGAGGTATTCTGATCTTTGTAGAGGTAAAGTACCGCAGTGGTACAGGCTATGGATATGCTGAAGAATTTGTGGATTATCGGAAACGACAATTGATAATTAGGGCAGCAGACAATTATATATACGAGGAAGATTGGAAAAAGGATATAAGATTTGATATTGTGGGAGTTTATCAAAGCAAATCAGGAGGGATTGCTTTCAAGCATTTTGAAGATGCTTTTTATTGAGTGTGGTTATAGATCAAGTTTCCTTCCTTGTCCCATTCTGCTCTAATATATGGTTTGAAGCTATTGTTTAATGCCTCATTTTGGTATTGAATTTCGCGTTTTTTTACCGTTTTATCATTTTCCCTTGGCCAGTATTCTGTCCAAATACCGATGCGTTCACCAAATTTGTATTCACCTGCTACTGCTACTTGTCCATCCGGGTAGAAGTGAAAAAAGTTACCTTCTTCTAGGTCATATTCAATAGGTGTTAGCTTTTCAATCTTACGTTCCCCTCGGTTGTAATAAGTTACTCTGGATGCTTTTGGCCAACCTTCTGAGTAATGTTTCTTGTCCAAAAGAATGTTTTTGGTGTCAAAAGTCATCCACCGGCCATGTTTGGTGCCGTACATATACATCCCGGTTTCTACCACATTGTCCCCAATCCGCTTTTCGTAAGGACCATGCAATAAATAGCCCTTTGAAGGTAAAAATCCCCCATTTTTAATGGCTTTGTTTTTGGTGTCATACCAAAATATATCTCTGATATAGGGATCCGGCTTTTTATTCCTGGTGGTGTAATTGAAAAATTGATAGGTGATTTGGTCTCTGAAGCTGCTTTTGATCAGGGCTCTACTGGTTTTTTCACCAAAGTGGAAGTTTTTTTTCTTCTTTTTCCGCTTCTTCTTTTTTTCTTCTTTGAGCTCATCTTCTGCGTCAGAAAACAAAAGGATAGGGGTGGAGGTTGGGAGAAGTCTGTTTTCTTCTACTCCCGATGAGTCTACCTCTGCAGTAGCGGATTCTTCTTGTCCAATACTTACAAAAGCATTAAAAAACAGCATCACAGAAAATAAGTAAATGAGTTTTTTCATAACAATATTAAAACGAAAATACAGTCCGGATATTACCGTAAAGTGTAAAATCCCAAAATGTTCCAAGCAGTTAGTTAAATCTTCCGCCATTCAAAACTAGTCAAAGATTTAGGAATCGTTGTCATTATGCTTATTTTTGCAAAATTAAAAATGGAGATGGAAGGCCATCACTTGAAATGAATTTATCTATTGGTCTAAAGTTCCTATTAATCTGATTATCAAACGTAATTTAAATAAAATATAAATGAATTCCATCCTATCTGATCGTATAAACAATATGGAAGAGTCAGCAACGCTGGCTATGGCAAAAAAAGCCAGGGAATTAAAGACTCAAGGGATAGATATTATAGGTCTGAGCTTGGGTGAACCTGATTTTAAAACGCCTAAACACATACAGGAAGCTGCCAAGTCAGCCATTGATGAAGGCAAGTATTTTTCCTATCCTCCCGTGGCGGGTTATCAGGACCTTAGAGAGGCAATCGCTAAAAAACTAAGGGAGCAAAACAATATTGCGGAAGCTAAGGCAGAAAACGTTGTGGTTTCTACTGGTGCGAAGCATTCGATTGCCAACATCTTTATGTGCTTAATCAACGAAGGGGATGAGGTTATCATTTTCTCTCCATATTGGGTGTCATATTCAGAAGTGATCAAATTGGCCGGTGGAGTTCCGGTACTTATAGAAGGAAACCTTGAAAATAATTTTAAGGCCACAGCCAAGCAATTAGAAGAAGCCATTACGGACAAAACCAAAGCGGTGATTTATTCTTCTCCTTGTAATCCTTCAGGTTCTGTTTTCAGTAAATCAGAATTGGAAGCCATTGCAGAGGTTATCAAAAGCAAAGAAAATTTAGTGGTCATTGCAGATGAGATCTATGAGTTGATCAACTTTACCGGATCGCATGCAAGCATTGCTTCCTTCCCTGGCATGTTTGAGCGAACCATTACAGTCAATGGATTTTCTAAAGGATACGCCATGACCGGATGGAGAGTTGGGTATATTTGCGCACCTCTGTTTATTGCAAAGGCTTGTGAAAAAATTCAAGGTCAGTTTACTTCAGGTGGAACAGGAATAGCACAACGTGCAGCACTTGCGGGGCTTATTGGAGACCAAAAGCCAACAGAAGAAATGGCAGCAGCCTATCTTAAAAGAAGAGATTTGGTGTTGGAATTGTTGAGAGACATTCCGGGAATCAAGACGCACGTTCCTGAAGGAGCGTTTTACTTCTTTCCTGATGTTTCTGACTTTTTTGGTAAATCTGCAGGAGATCAGAAAATTGAAACGGCGGATGATTTTTGCTTGTATGTGCTGAAAGAGGCAAACGTATCTTTGGTTACCGGAGCAGCATTTGGCGCCCCTAATTCTGTAAGGTTGTCCTATGCAGCTTCTGAAGCTGAATTAAAAGAAGCGCTCAAGCGAATAAAAGAAGTTTTGGCAAAATTGAAATAATTTTTAATAAATCCCCGGACTTAAATCCGGGGATTTTTCTTAATTTCCAAGATGCAGGCAATAGTAATCACTCCCGTTAAAGATGCGCTCGAAGCTACACTAGAGACAATCCAAGCCATAACAGAAGCCAATGGAAATTATGAGTATTGGGTTTTTAATGATTACTCCACTGATGAAACCAAAAAGGCTTTGGAAAAAGCCAGCAGTACCAAAGAATTTAACTTGGTAAACCTTGAAGAGGTCACATCCAACCCTTCTCCAAATTACAAGACCGTCCTTAAGATTGCCCAGAAAAAAGCCCTTAAAGCGGGGGTTCCCTTAATTATTGTTGAGTCAGATGTGAAAGTAAATCGAGATACCTTAGAGAAACTTTTACATTTTGCACAGCAAAATCCCAAGGCAGGTTTAGTCGGTGCAATTACCCATGATGCAGAAGGAAAGGTTAATTTCCCCTACCTGAAATTTAAGCAGTTAAAAAGCAAGGAGCCCACTAAAACAAATCGTAGCCTTAGTTTTTGCTGTACCTTAATCAATAACAATTTTTTAGAGAAATACGATTTTACCGATCTGGATACCAGCAAAGATTGGTACGATACACACATCAGCCAAAAAGCCATTGCCCTAGGCTTTGAGAATTTTATTCTTCCGGAGCTTCCTGTTTGGCATAGGCCGCATGCCAGCAGACCTTGGAAGCAACTCAAATACAAAAATCCAATCCTCTATTATTTCCGCAAATGGTTTTTAGGAAAGGATAAGATTTAGTAATTGATTGCTGTCCGAGTGCTACAAACATTTTAATAATTTTTTATACACTCGATCACCTTTTTCTCAAATTGGATTATAAAAAATTTATTGAATAATGGAGTTTTTTGGTTCGAAAACGAAAATCTATAGATGAATTTGCCAAAACTTTTGCTCTTGTGATTGGATTCACATTTTTTAGAAATGAAGCTTTTTTTTAGGTATTTGAGGTAAGTTTTCATGATAAAGTGCTAATGTAATTTATATAATTATTTGAATAATAAATTATTTGTTTAATTTATAAGATTGAAGCGATGAGTAGATGATTTTCAGCCTAATAATATTTTTTATAATTAGGATCAAATGAATTTTATCGCTATCATTCCTATTTTATTGTTTTAATAGTTCAATTAAATCTCTGAATATATATAAATAGTGAATTGTAATATTTTGATAAAATTTCTATTCTAGCTAATGTTTAAGCTGATCTGAAAGGGGTTTTTAGGCGTTTCCTTAAGAGGTGAAATTTTGATTTGTAATTATTTCGTTAAAATATCGAAGTATACTAAGATTTTATTTTTGCTTTATTGCGCTAAATTATTGTATCTTTGTGATGGGTGATTAAGCAACTTTTTATACTTACTCTTTTTTTAGAAAATAATTGGAGGTTATTTCGAAATAATTTTTCCTAACCTCCCTTTCCTCTTTGATCTAATTTTCAGCTTTATATCTTGTTTTCATTAAATTGGAATAATTAACAAGTATTTATGAAATATAGCTTAGCATTTATCTTACTTGTTTCTACCCTTTATCTACCGGTATATTCTCAAAATACTGAAGACTCCAACGTGTATTATGAGACTTACCCTGATCAATTGGTGATACGAACCTATTTGTCAAGAAAGTATACCGGTTTGGGCCTTAATGTAGACGAGGTCCACTATTGGTACCGCCCAAACTCTACATTAAATATGGGAGTTGGAGCAACCTATGATG
>NZ_CAXBOC010000151.1:0-10575 GCF_963976465.1 uncultured Cyclobacterium sp.
AAAGATATTTTGGATCAAGCCAAGCTTAGTGCAACCAAACAGGCTAAGAAAATTGTTTTGGATACCATCCAAAGAACGGCCACTGAACATGCCATAGAAAACTGTGTGTCTGTCTTCAATATTGAGAGTGACGATGTCAAAGGTAAAATTATCGGAAGAGAAGGACGGAACATTAGGGCGTTGGAAGCAGCCACCGGCGTGGAGATTGTGGTCGATGATACACCTGAAGCCATTATTATTTCAGGGTTTGACCCGGTTAGAAGAGAAATTGCAAGGTTGGCCCTCCATCGGTTGGTGCAGGATGGACGTATACATCCTGCCAGAATTGAAGAAGTGGTGGCGAAAACCGAGAAGAACATCGATGAGGAAATCATTGAAATAGGAGAAAGAACTTGTATTGACCTGGGGATTCATGGCCTACACCCTGAACTGATTAAGATGGTGGGAAGGATGCGTTTCCGTTCTTCTTATGGGCAAAACTTATTGCAACACTCCAGAGAAGTTGCTAAACTTTGTGCGACCATGGCTGCCGAGATGGGCTTCAATGCCAAATTGGCTAAGAGGGCAGGTTTACTTCATGATATTGGTAAAGTATACCCTGAAGAAGCAGAATTGCCACATGCCATCCTAGGTATGGAGCTGGCTAAAAAGCACAAGGAGCATCCTGAAGTCATCAATGCCATAGGTGCTCACCATGATGAGATTGAGATGACTTCCATGTTGTCACCAATTGTTCAAGCATGTGATGCCATCTCTGGATCACGTCCGGGTGCCCGTAGGGAAATCATGGACAGTTATATAAAAAGACTTAAAGACCTGGAAGATTTGGCCTTGAGTTTTGAAGGAGTCAACAAATGCTTTGCCATGCAAGCTGGAAGGGAATTGAGAGTGTTGGTGGATGCAGACAATGTGAACGACAATACAGCAGGTAATTTGTCTTTTGAAATATCTCAAAAAATTGAAAAAGAAATGCAGTACCCGGGGCAGATTAAAATAACTGTAATTAGAGAAATGAGATCAGTGAATTATGCCAAATAATAGCTAATAATTATCTGTTTTCGTTTTGTATAAAAGGCAATTATTCGTTTGGAATAATTGCCTTTTTTTTATGAGGGATCAATAAGCTAGTGATTTTTAATATTAAATCTGGATCAATATTTTTTCAAAAAAAAGGATGTAAGGGGGTAGACCTTAGCCCCTGAATGCTTACCAATTATAGCTTTTAGCTTTATTAATGAACTAATATTTTTGATTTTGAAATTATTTATTTAGTTTTAATAGAATAAGCCTTAATGACTTTGTAGGTTTGGGTACGGTTCACGATGCTGAAGTAGTTTTGGATTTGCCTATTAAAGGTTGATTTAAGTATAAGGCTGTATGTCTTTTTACCTGTAGGAATATTTAATAGCCTGAAATAGAAGGTTACGATATATTTCTATAAGATTGCAGCAATTAGGAATAAATGGCACAAGTTTAATATTAGGAACTTTACATAAGGGAGATAAATGACACCTTTTCGATTAGTAATCATCTTTTTTGTTGCCTCGATTATTGGGATTGCATTGATCCCAAAATTATCTGTGGACTTAAATCCTCCGGAAAAAGAACCTGTACTGAATATTAGCTTTGCTGTCAACAATGCTTCCCCGGAAACGGTTGAAAAACTTGCAACATCTCCTTTGGAAGGAGCTTTTACCCAGCTTTCTGAACTTAAAAAAACCACATCCACATCCAATTATGATAACGGCAATATCCAGTTGCGGTTTGACAAGCATACGGATATGGAATATAAGAAGTTTGAGGTAGCCGCTTTGATCAGGCAAGTTTACCCGTCCCTTGACAGCAAGGTCAGCTACCCCAATGTAACCCAATCGTCTCAAAGAAGTATTCAAGAGAAAAAGCCGGTAATAACCTATAGTATTAATGGCCCCTTTGCTTCTTTTGAAATAAAGAAAATAGCAGAAGATGTGTTGGTGACAGCACTTAATGAAATTGAGGAGGTTGAAACAATTGAAATACGAGGAGCCAATGATCTGTACCTTTATGTGGTATATGACATACAAAAATTGCAGGCCTTAAAATTTTCAAGGGCTACTTTGGAGAATAGGATTAGAAATGCTTTTGGACGAAGTTATCCGGGCTTGGCCATGAATGTGTCAGGAGAGTCCATGTTTATGGAAATCGATCGATCCATTACAAATAAAAGGGCATTGGAAAACCTTTTATTGGGAAGGGTAGAAGGGAAAGCAATTTACTTGAAGGATGTGGCCACACTTACCCTGGAAGAGTCAGCGCCTCGGAGCTTTTACAGGATCAATGGTAATAACTCGGTAAACCTTACCATAACTAATAGGGATGGTGTAAACAAGGTCTTGCTGGCCCAAAGAATAAAGGAAATAGTGACCGCCTCAAAAGTAAACCTTCCGGAAGGGTTTGATGTAAGGCTTGAATTTGACGACACTTCCTTTTTGGATAAGGAACTCAACAAGATCTATAAGCGGTCAGGATTATCGATTTTGATTTTGGTGATATTTATTTTCTTAATCAATAGAAATGTAAAATACCTGATTACTCTGTTTTTAGGAATAATTGTCAATGTTAGTTTAACTGTGATTATTCTTTACTTATTAAAAGTGAATATTCACATGTATTCACTGGCAGGCTTGACGATTTCATTTGGTCTGATTGTAGACAATGCCATCATCATGATTGATCACTTGCACAAACACAAAAACAGAAAAGTGTTTTTAGCCTTGCTGGCTGCTTCATTAACTACAATTGTGGCCTTATTAATGGTCTTTTTATTACCTGAAGACGATAGGAGAAATCTAGGAGAGTTTTCGGTGGTTGTTGCTGTTATGCTTGGAGTTTCACTATTGGTGGCTTTGCTTTTTACTCCTGCCATGTACGATTTGCTTTTTGGAGAAAAGCAGAAGTCTGCGAAAAGACTCACCATAAATCAGTTGAGAAAAAGGGTAGTAGCTTTTTCCAAGTTTCAGCAAATTATTGGGTTTACAGCAAGGTTTAGAAAAACCTTTATTGTCCTCCTTGTTTTATTGTTTGGGCTACCAGTATTTTATCTTCCTTCAAGCTGGGAAGGACAAGAGTGGTACAACAAGACTGTAGGGAATAGTTTCTACCAAGAGGAGATCAGGCCTTATATAGACAAGTCACTGGGAGGCTCTTTTAGGATGTTTGTTCGAGGTGTATTTGAAAAGTCATCATACAGAGAAGCAGAAAGAACGAGATTGTATGTAAATGCTTCCTTGCCTTTTGGGAATACCCTGGAACAAATGAATTTTATCATAAAGGAGTTTGAGGTATTTCTGAAAGGGGTGGAAGGTGTAGATAAATTTGTGACTACAGTAAGTTCTGGTCAAAACGCGCGCATAGAGATTACCTTCAAAGAGGAGCATGAAACTTCTGCACTGCCATATAGATTGAAGGGAAAACTTGCCATGAAATCTACAGATTGGAGTGGTGTACGTTGGGGTATCTATGGCGTTGGCCAGGGATTTTCAACAGGGCCGGGAGGTGAGGGGATTCCTTCCTTTAGAGCAGAAATGAGAGGGTATAACTATGCAGAGCTAGAAAAGCAATCCGAAATCTTGGCGGAAAAATTGTTGGCACACCGCAGAATTCAAGAAGTGAATACCAACGAGCGGCGAAATTATTATGACAAGAAGACTGAGGAATATGTTTTAAGGTTTGACCAGCAAAGACTGGCCATGGCAGGTGCCAACCAATATGAAGTGGTTACTGCACTTAATGATTTGTCGCAACATGAACAACCATCCCTAATTTTGGAGCTTGATAATGATAAATTTGGAGTTGTTGTTAAAGAGAAAAATTCTGATCGATTTTCAAAGTTTGATCTGGAAAGGAGTAGTTTAATATCCAGTGAAAATAAAATTTTTAAAGTTTCAGGTTTTGGTGCTTTGACCAAAGAAAGCACCACCAATGCTTTACACAAAGAGGATAGGCAATACATTAGGTTGGTTTCATTTGATTATATGGGCTCAGCAAAGTTTGGGGGAGAATACCTGGATGAGGTGATTGAAGAAATGAAAGCTTCCATGCCTATCGGTTATTCGGTTAGCAGGCAATCTTATAACTGGAGTTGGAACCAAGCCAAAAGGCAGTACAGTTTGTTGCTGGTGTTAATTGTGGGTATTTTCTTTATTTGTTCTATTCTATTTGAGAACTTTAAACAGCCATTGTACATTATTTTTATAATCCCCATTTCTTTTATTGGCCTATTTCTAATTTTCTCACTGTTCGACTTCTATTTTGATCAAGGAGGCTATGCAGCTTTTGTTATGCTAGGAGGTTTGGCAGTAAATGCAGCCATATTTATAGTAAACGATCTCAATAATCGAAGAAAAGGCAACTACAACCGGAATGTTTTGAAAGCCGTGGGGGGGAAGGCAACTCCGATTTTATTAACCGTACTTTCAACATGTTTTGGGTTAATACCTTTTGTAATGGAAGGGCAGGGAGAGATTTTTTGGTTTTCGCTGGCCATAGGGACTATTGGAGGCTTGGTGTTTAGCATGGTAGGCGTATTTTTAGCCTTGCCTGTATTTTTATGGAAGAAGGGTATTTAAAAGAAGCTAATCGCTCCAGATCAGGTGGAATTTTACTTTTTATTGTTATGCCTCTATCTGTTTATCGTTATTACTATATAGTAGATATTATTCTGATTTGAAATTACTGAGTTCAATGAGTATTTCAGGGGGCTACTGATAAGAATTTAAACCCATACGATCACAAATGATACATTTCCGCCATTGCTTAGTTTCTGCATTTATCCTGTTTAGTTGTTCCTCTGAAAACAAAGACCAAGGGCAAGACCCGGAGCGTAAGATGGCCTTTGTTTTAGTGGACAGTGTTGTAGTAGATGTACTAGAACCCTTAGTTATTGATGATCAACAATTATTGGGTGAAGCATTTTTAATGAGAGGGAGAAATAGTAGAAATCCATATCTCGTGAATAAGAATGGTAAAGTCATTAA
Source organism: uncultured Cyclobacterium sp. (assembly GCF_963976465.1). Lineage (NCBI taxonomy): Bacteria > Pseudomonadati > Bacteroidota > Cytophagia > Cytophagales > Cyclobacteriaceae > Cyclobacterium > uncultured Cyclobacterium sp. The sequence continues at coordinate 5,016 of NZ_CAXBOC010000151.1, forward strand.
GGCCTACGATTTACTAAATGAAAGTCCAAATGGAATTGGATTCAATGGGGCTTTTGGTTACAGTTTTTTGGGAGAAGGTAAGTGGGTAGCTAAAGATCTATTATACAGGTATCAGCTGTATGACCTAGAAGGCAAAAAAGCAAAAGTGATGGAGTCCATAAACTTAGGGCTTTATAGTGTGACCATAAGTTTTTACCAAACTTTTTTTAGGGGATTGATAAAAGATGGAGAAGAAATTCTTTTTGGGATTGAGGGTAATTTATTTGATCTAAATTCCTTACCTAAGGAGAACCGGGACAAGCCTATTTATTACGATTCTGTAAAAACGATCTTTACGTACAGGGTAAAGGACCAATTTCTCAAGCAGATGAATGCCTATCCTGCAACATGGGAACCAAGGATAGAGCGAAAGTATGTAGGGAATTCAGCCCCATTCATTGCTTATCATAGAAGCAAGCATCTGATGGCCGTACTCCCTAAAGTGAGTAATCAACTGTTTATTTATGATTTTTCCGGAAATGAACCTGTTCTTTTACATGAGGTAACCCTTAGGCATAAGTATAGGCCTCAGATAATTCCTGAAATCGCTGAAGAAGAAGAATATACTTCTTCTTACCCTCGGTTTACAGGACTTTGGTTTGTTGGGGACAAGATTATTGTTGAGTTTAAAACCAGAATTCCCGAAGATATTTTGCAAAGTTTAATGGCTAAATCACCGATGAGGGTTGATGAGTTGCCGGAGTTCCAAGAAGCGAAAAAGAAATTTGTGAAGACTTTTTATCTGGTAATTGAGGATGGCAAGCAAATAGGCGTGGTGGAAGGGTTGTCTGTTCCCGGTATGTTGGATTATACCTCAGAATCAGGTGAAATTTATGTAAATGATAATATAAACCCCGAGGTGGAACGGGAGTATAATGTGTTTTATCGGTTAAAAATTAAATAATAGGTGTAAAAAATAACCTCATATTTTGAAAAGTCTGTTAAAAACGGTTTTATCGGTGTAAAAAATAATTAAAAAAAATTAAATTTTGCTTTTTGGGTAAAATATGGTTGAAATCATACCTTATGCTTCATAGTATGTCTTTGTTTTTAGATTTTATAAAATTTATAAATACATAATTTTTTAAGTTTTTGTTATGTATAAGTTAATAATTGTATATTTTTATTGAAATATTTGCAATCTATCAATTGCTCAATTACATTTGTGTCATACTTACGTAAGTCATAAACATAGGAAAAACAAAAGGGATCAAAAGAAGGATAAAACAATTTAGCTCAGTTGAATTAAATGCAAAAAGCAAATACTGCCGGCCAGGGGCTGAAGTAGTATCCGAAACTGATGTTTAGATAAATATAGCCTTCCGTAGATTATCGATTGTAATTTCTAGCTCAATTACCTGCCCAAAGTAATTAGCCTCAAAAAAGAAATGTTAGGAAGTTCCTAGCAGAGGTTTTTAAAGTTAACATACCTTTAAAAATTTACGATCATGAGATTAATTATTGCAACAATTCTCGCTTTCACAATTACGTCATCAGTGTTTGCTACTGCACCTGTTGAGAATCCAATTGTCACCCTTGAAAAAGTAGGGGATAATAAGTTTCAATTAAAATACATGGAAATTCCTGAAGGAAAGGTGACCGTTGCTATTAAAGATAAGTCAAACAGAATTATCTTCAGGGATGTGATTGAAGCAGAAAAAGTTTTTTACAAAAACTACAACCTTAACAAACTTGATATTGGAAAGTACCAAATCGAAGTTTTTAATGGCAAAGATGGAAAATTGTCCGGTTTTGACATTGTTTTAGGAGACCAAAAAGAAGAGAAAACTTTTTATGCCAAAATGATGGAGGTTGATGGTCAGACATTGGCACTTACCATGAGCAACTTGAATGGTAAAGAAAAGACACTTGAAATTTATGACAATGGAAGTCTAATCCATGAGGAAGCCATCTCCGGTTTGACTTTCGGAAAGAAATTTAAATTTACAAACCTGGAATCTTTAAAAAACATCGACGTAAGAATCGTGGAAGGAAACGGAGTAGGTAAATACATCTTTGCAAATTAATACAAAATATTACTAACCACTAACTATCTCAAAGAGGCTGATTTATCAGCCTCTTTTTTATTTTAGACTTTTTACCTATGAATTAATATTAATAGTCCTTATGATTAAGAGCAAAGTTGGTTTTTATTTGTACCTTTTTAATAGGGGACATAAGTAATTGTTGAATAAATTGCAGGACATTTATTCTTTTGAAATTTATTAGGTCAAAGAATTGTTGTAGTGGGATGGTTACAATTCCGATTACAAATATGGTTTGTCCTAGGTGTATCATGGCTGTGGAGGCAGTGCTAAATGATATGGAAGTTTCCTATAGTCAGGTTAGACTGGGTGCGGTAGAGTTTACACAGGAATTTCCGCCAAGTCGGATCAAGCAATTCGAAAAAAAACTTTTGGAACTAGGCTTCTCTATAGCGAAAAGCAGGGAATTGGTATGGGTGGAGACAGTTAAATTTTCTTTGATTCAGCTTTTTGAGAATGAATCTTTGGAATTAAATGTACCAATTTCCGTTTTACTTTCGGAGAAGATTAATGTTGACTATAGCCGGCTAAGTCAATTGTTTAGTAATTCTCAGGGTAAAACAATAGAACAATATTTTATTGACCTAAAGATTGAGAAAGCCAAGGAGTGGCTTAGCCTAGAAATGTTTAATATTAGTCAGATTGCCTGGAAGCTCGGGTATGGTAGCGTTCAATATTTTTCTGCTCAATTCAAGAAAATAACCGGGCAAACCCCAAGTGACTACAAAAAGTCCTCAAAAAAGGACCGTAAATCCTTAGATAGTTTGGGAAAGCAATAACACTGGAAGTTTTTTAGAACAAGCGTATACCGAGGGATAGCATGAGTTGGTTTTGCCGCTGATCGGTCGGAAAACCTACATAGGATTCTCCCAATTTACCCAGGGCTCCTTCATATTTAAAATCTATGATTAGATTGGCAAGGTCAAGCCCCAAGCCTGCCTGATAGGCGATGGTGGCTTTGTTGTAGTCTGGGGCTGCGGTGGTAGTGGCAGTGGAACTCAGGTCGCTATCCAGAATAAATGCAAGGGTAGGGCCAGCTTGCAGCCTAAAGAAATTGGCAATTTTAAATCCGGCCATAATCGGCACATCGATTTTGTCGAATTGAGCCGTATAACTCACTGTGCTGCTTCCTTGAGTGCTTTTAAATTCGCCGCCTGTATTGGTATAGAGCACTTCAGGTTGAATAAAGATATGATTTCCGCCAAGTCGCGCAAATAGCCCTGCATGGTATCCCAATTTGTCATTACTTGTACTAAATGTGTTTCCATTGACTGAAATATTTCCTTGAGAGACTCCAATTTTTGGGCCTATGGAAAACTCCTGAGCTGAAAGCGTAGCAATAGTTAAAATTTGGGTCAAGAAGAAGATTATTGACATCCGTCTCATATGATCTATGATTTGGTTGAATAACAAATCTAATGAAATTCAGACGGTAAACGTAAAACGCCTTCTACACTGTTAAAAAAAAAAATACTTTGTGAGAAAATCTTCATTTTTCAACCTTTTACAAAAAAATGAACATAAACTTAAGGAACTAGCTTGTTATTTCGCTAAGGTTCCTTTAATTTGTCTTTAAAGACAAGGTTTGATAAATATATCCTTTTATCTAAATAAAGCACTTGGAGTTTTAACGTGATTTTTAAGAAGATAATTGGTATGGCCTTTGAGTATTGAGTTTGTTAGCATTGAAAATAAAGGATAACCGTTTTAAAAAAGGATAAAAATAATTTCCATGATAGAAGTAATAAAGTACCCAAGTGTATTGGAAAGTAGCAATCTTGAACTTAGAAATGTAGCGAGAGATTTAGTTTCAGGACTTAAAATATATCACGATAATATTGGTTATTTAGTTGGGGATTTGGCTTTATCCGAAGGAACATCTCCTCATAGAAATATTAACAGTTCGCCTGATGAAAATGACTACAGGATCTTTTTGAAAGCAGGATTGTTATTGGCCTCTCAGAAGTTGGGGAGTCCTATTACTGTGACTACAGGTTTTCCTTTTTCAACATTTCAGGTGTTTAAAGAAAATGCCTACAGGTTGTTAGAAAATGAACATATAATAGAATACGACACTCAGACTTTTGGTGGCGGCGGCAAGAAAAAAATGGCTGTTGAAGTGGACAGAGTAGCTGTTATCCCTGAGGTTGTAGGGTGTAGTATGGCTGTTAGACAACTTTACAGTGATGCCCCCAAAAACTTTTTCATGATCAGTTTGGGATATGGTACCATGGAAGCTATTTTGAGTACGGAAGGTGGATTGGTTCAAAGGTCAAGTGTTTCTACTTTTGGTCTAAGGTATGCCATCAACCTTATTACTCGAGAGCTTCAGAAAGACAATTATTTAGATTTAAAAACAGAACATCAAATAGATCAATATTTTAGTGAAGGTTCAATTATTCTAAACAGAAAGCGTTTAGATTTAAAGGAATTAAGGAAACAAGTAATTGAGCAATATTACAACGATGTGATTTCCCCTTCTCTTAGAAAAGCTTTTTCTGATAGTGATTTTGCAAAATCTGCAGACATATACCTTGCCGGGGGTGGAGCCAATTATAGTGAACTCGTCGATTTATTTAAGGCTGAGTTTGATGGTTTGTTAAATGTGCATGTGCCTGAGTCCCCTGAGCAAATGGCATCTATAGGTTATTGTTTCAATAGCTTGGCCATTAATGCAGGTGCTAAAGACAAAGCAGTAGGTCTTGATTTAGGGAATAGTTCCACGATATTAACTACTTTTAAACAAGAAAAAGGAGAATGATAATATGAAATTTGGATCCAACAAGCAACAGAATAAAGAAGCCAATGTAGGTAAAGTAACAGTCCTTTCCATGGGATTCGAACTTACAGGTGATATTATTTCCAAAAGTGATATCAGAGCAGATGGTATACTGGTAGGTAGTATTCGCACAGATAAAAAAGTGGTGGTTGGAGAAAAAGCCTCCATAACCGGAGATATCATTGCAGAGGAAATAAGTATTAACGGAGAGGTAGTGGGAGATCTTTACATCAATGGTGATACAACCATTTATTCCAATGCCAAAGTGTCTGGAAATATCACAACCAGCTCTATTCATATTCATAAAGGAGCCCAGATCAATAGTGGTGTGCAGGTGGTTGATCCAAAGGAGGTAGAAGAAGCTTCTAAGTCCAGCAAAATTAATTCGGTAAGCAGAGAAGAGCTCTATTCAATGTTGGATGAAAAAGCTGAAAAGAAAAAAGAGGTACCTGTGAAACCAATAGCAAAACCTCAAGTGAGGACCTATACAGATACTTCTTCCTCAGGAATAGAAGACAGTAATAAAGACCTGCCAAGAACCTGGTAGATAGCTTATTAATATACAAATAAAAAAGGCAACCAGAACGGTTGCCTTTTTTTTTGAGATCTATTTAGGGCTTCTTGCTGCGCCAAAGTATCATAAACTGTTCGCCCTCCAGCGTCCAAATCTATCGACCCGTCCATGTTCTTAATAATT
>NZ_CAXBOC010000152.1:0-10549 GCF_963976465.1 uncultured Cyclobacterium sp.
AGCTGGCTAGAGACGGGTGACGGGCTTCAGCCACGTTCCATGACCAGAGATATGGATTGGGGTATTCCGGTGCCTATCACCGGAGCCGAGGGCAAGGTTTTGTATGTTTGGTTTGATGCTCCTATTGGCTATATTTCCTCCACAAAAGAATGGGCCAAAGAAAAAGGAAAGGACTGGGAATTGTATTGGAAGGACAAGGACACCAAACTGGTTCATTTCATTGGAAAAGACAATATTGTATTTCATTGCATTACTTTCCCTGCCATTTTAAAAACCTTAGGAGATTTCATTTTGCCGGAAAATGTACCTGCCAATGAATTTCTAAATTTGGAAGGTCAGAAAATATCTACTTCTAAAAACTGGGCTGTTTGGTTGCATGAATACCTGGAAGAATTTCCCGGACAGGAAGATGTTTTACGTTATGTATTGACCGCAAATGCCCCTGAAACCAAGGACAATGATTTTACTTGGAAGGATTTTCAAGCCAGAAACAACAATGAGCTGGTCGCTATCTTCGGTAACTTCGTCAACCGTGCGGTTGTCTTAACCCACAAGTATTATGGAGGCAAGGTTCCAAAACACCATGGTTTAGAACCGGTCGATGAAGAACTTATCCGTACCTTAGGGGAGTATCCTGATAAAATTGCGCAATCGGTAGAGAAATACAGGTTTAGAGAAGCCCTATCATTGATGATGGATTTTGCCCGTACAGGAAATAAATACTTGGCAGAAACGGAGCCTTGGAAAACCATCAAGACCAACGAAGAAAGAACCGCTACCATATTAAATATTGCGCTAAATATTGTTGCCAACCTTTCCATTTTATCTCAGCCATTCTTGCCTTTTACCTCCGAGAAAATAAAAGGCATGCTTGGTCTTCAAAACTTAAATTGGGAAAAAGCCGGTCAAATGAATTTGATAAAAGAAGGAGAGACCATAAATAAAGCAGCCTTGCTTTTCCAAAAAATTGAAGATAGTACTGTCGAAGCGCAAATTCAAAAACTTTTGGACAGTAAAAAGAAAAATGAAGCTGCCAAATACAAAGCCGCTCCAATGAAAAACATCGTGTCTTTTGATGACTTTATGAAATTAGATTTAAGAGTAGTCACCATTGTTGAGGCAATTAAAGTCAAAAAATCCAAGAAACTTCTTCAACTAAAAGTAGATACGGGAATTGGTATCAAAACAGTATTAAGTGGTGTGGCAGAGCAATTTAAGCCTGAAGATTTGGTTGGACGTCAAGTGACAATGCTATTAAACTTGGCACCCAAAAAGATGGTGGGCATTGAATCTGAAGGAATGATTTTGATGGCGGAAGATGCTGAAGGGAAACTAAAATTATTAAATCCTCACGAAGCCACCAATCCAGGTTCCAGTATCAGTTAAACTGGCTATCGGATTCCTTATTGGTAACCAAACACTTGACTCAGTCCAGCGATTATTGTCGCAGATTAGCGGTCAATTTAAAGTGATCAGAACAATTTTTCATGATATGAGTTGTGTTTTCAAGTCAAAATGCACAAAACATGGATATTCTGATCACTTTTCTTTTGATTATGGCAAGTACCAATTCTCAAACCAACATAGAAATTAAAGACCTGCAGTGGAAAAATAGGGTTTTATTGGTATTTCCTTCTGATAAAAATGCCAAAGGATTGGATTTAGCGGATGCGATTCAGGAAGACCTTGTCGAACGTGATCTGATTTATTTTTATTTTGGAGGTGAATTGGAGAGTAATTCCCAGTATACCTTTACAAAAAATCATCAAAAAGAATTGCAAAAGCTGTACGGGTCAGGTACCGATAAAGGTAATTACGTGTTGATAGGAAAAGATGGTGGATCCAAATTACAGGAATCCGGCAATGATATTAACTGGCCATTGCTTTTTTCTACCATTGATTCAATGCCCATGCGTATTCGGGAAATGAATAATAAACCTCAGTAGCACTATAATGTTTTCATTCCCTATCCTTCATCCATCCGGTGATGCTTATTCTTTCTTTGTTTGTCGGCAATACCTCATGCGGAACCTCTCCACTTAAAAAGACGACTACCCTTCCGCCCAAAGGTAAGAAATCCTGAAAGTCTTCTATCCCGTCAGGTCTGGTGTAGTACATCCTTAATTCCCCGCCATCCGATTCATCCCAAGTTTCGTTTAAATACAACACCACACTCACAATTCTATAACTTACAGATTGAAACTGGTCAAGGTGTCGGAGGTAAAATGAACCCTGAGGGTACATGGCAAAATGGGCTTCAAAAGATTTAAGCCCTAAATAACAGCGTTGATTGATTGCTGTTCTCAATTTTTCCATCTTATTCCAATAAACTTCCTGTAGGGGTGTCAGGAGGGATTCATCCATCCACAGGACTTTATCACTTCTAATTTCAGGTTTTATGGCAAAAGACTCTCCTTTTCCTATCCCGGCCAACCTAAATTGCCCATGCATAAGCAATTCTCTCTGTTCCTTGAGCAACTCCTTCCTGAATTCTTCGGGTATATAGTTATCCAAGACACACCAACCTTTGTCATAAAGATCTTCTACTATTATCTTATTCTTTTTTTCCCATTCATCCATGAATCAAATGTCGCCTAATATTCTAAATATTCTTCATTTGTGCTCCCAAATAAATCTTGAATAAGCCTAAAAAAATATGTGGGGGTGAAATTCTCAATTTTATCTCTTATTTTTAGTATTAAGCCTTAATTTTGTTTTTCTAAAAAGAAATAAAAAATATGCATTTAAAATCAGACGACATTGTACGATTGGAAATTGATTTTATCACCGGAGAGGTACCTCCTCCATTTAGTCATATTTTTAAGTTGAAGCTCTCCTTCAGCAAGAACTTTGTAAATACCCAATTTAATATTCAATATACCGATAGGGAAACCTTGACTCCTGAAGAAATCGTTGATGAAGGTTTTACCATGGCAGATGACTATAGTTATAAGGGTGAAATCCCCAAGCTTTGGGAAGGTATCTTCAAAAAGTTTTACTCTTCGTCCAAATGGTCTAACCTGAAAACCCTCGGGGAAAAAGGTGGCATTAAGTTATTGGCAAAGGACATTCATGGAAAGTTGATTCGTGACATCCCATTAAACCAAGAAGATTGGTACTTTACTTGTCAAGATTTCATTCAAGCCATTTATGAGGTCAGCAAGAAAGAGGCGCCCATGCAAATTAGGTATTTGGAAATTAAGAAAGAACAAAAAACGATGGTTGAAATCGTTTACAAGTTTTCCGTAAGAAAGGTATTACTTAATATTAATGGGAAACAAAAAGAAATGGCCTGGGAAAGAGGAAGGGAACTTGCCTCACTCATTTTCATTCCTGATTACGATTATGGTGTAGCCATGGAGGATGAACCCGTGAAAAATGGCAGGTATTTGGATTGTGGGGATGGGATTTGGCATAACTTTGAGAAAGGCATTATCAACCTTGATCCATCATTCGATGCCAAGAAAAAAATCGAACATGCACTGAGTCAGCTCCTATGATTTTTCAAGGCATTAGTGGTTGGATATTTTTCTGATATCTGATTTAATTTCTAAAATCATTTTACCTATTTCTTCCAGAGAAACCGGGGCTGATGGAGTGGGATCTGGAAAATGTGAGCTTATAAATGCCTTGGCTTCCCATATTTCCATTACATCCTGAATGGAGATATCGTAGGGTTTGTAGGTTTGATTATCCGAAACAGCAAATAATTTACCTCGCTCTTCAATGTAATTAAAAACCCTTTTATAGACAATTCCGTCGTTTTTGGTTACCAACACATAGGTTTTACCATTCTTAATCTCCATAGGACTTTCTAGATAAGCGCCCACGACAACTGTTCCCGGCATCAAGGGCAACATGCTGTCACCACTTATTTCAAAAGCCCGGTAGGTTTGATTGCCATCCAAATTAGGCAGCCTAAAATTGGGTAAATTCTCCATATACTCCGGATCTGCATATCCATTAAGATAGCCGGCGGAAGCTTTTTTACCCACCATGCTAATCCTTTCCTGCTCATCTTGACCCAAGGTAACGGTAAGAATCTTTAACTTCTCTCGTTGGAGAAATTGACGCCCTTTGCTAGCAATATCCCAACTTGTCAACTCGTCCATTGAAACATCAAAAATATTGGTCAAGGTAAGCAATGTTGAAAGCCTTGGTTCGGATCTCCCATCCTCATAGGCAGAAATCATGGTTCGTTGAACACCTAGCTCTTCAGCCAGTTGAGTTTGGGTCAAACCTGACTTTTTACGTAATGCCTTAATATTACTCCCTAGAAAACTCATGCAGAATAGAGATAAAATTGATGATCATCTTTCCATTGGTTTTTGAAAGTGAATTTCAATAAGTCCATTTTAGATTGCTCGCGCAAATTTAACCTCAATTTTATTTCTTCCATTATCTCTTCATCAGATAAGGCCTGATTCACTAACAAATACCCATAATATGGCTTCACAGCATTTTGAATATTAAATTTAACTTGTAGGTTGCCGGACATCAATTTTTTTGTCGTAAAACTAATATTGTGTAGGTCTCTCATATTTCAATATGTTTATTTAATGAACAATACGAAAATATAAATGTTATTTTAATTAACCTATTACTATTGAATAAAATTGAGGCATAGGTATGAAAAAAGCCTGTGAAAATAAATTCACAGGCTTTTCCCTATTTAAAGGCAGATAATATTTTGAAAAGAGGTTATTTTCCAAACTTCTTTTTTAGCAGCGCAAGCTTATCCTCCATACTTTCCTCGGCTACTTTTTGGTTTCCTTGTTGCTTTCTTCGAGGTCTTTCTCTTCTACTACCCGAGGAGGTATTGCTCGCGAAAGGATCGGACTTGAGACTTAAGCCAATTCTTTTTCTAGGCAAGTCCACTTCCATTACTGTCGCCATTACTTTTTGGTTGACAGCCACAACTTCCTTAGGGTCCTTGATAAACCTGTCTGCCATTTGGCTTAGGTGAACCAGGCCGTCTTGGTGTACACCTATATCCACAAAAGCCCCAAATTGGGTGATATTGGTAACAATGCCCGGCAGTTTCATCCCTACCTTGAGGTCTTTCATTTCATTGATTCCATCTTCAAACTGAAAAACCTCAAATTTTTCTCGAGGATCTCTACCCGGTTTCCCCAACTCTTCAAGAATATCCTTGAGGGTAGGCAAACCCACCTGTTCATTGACATAATCTTTAAGAGGGATTTTCTGAAGTAACTCCTCTTTCTTCAGCAGTTCTTCTACAGATACTCCCATGTCTTTTGCCATCTTATTGATCAAAGCATATCGCTCAGGATGAACGGCACTACTATCCAATGGGTTCTTTCCATTACGGATTCTCAAGAATCCGGCAGCCTGCTCAAAAGCTTTTTCTCCTAACCTTGGCACCTTTTTAATCTCTGCTCTGCTTTTAAAAGGGCCATTTTCATTGCGATAGGCAACAATGTTCTGTGCCAAAGATGGTCCAAGACCGGAAACATAGGTTAGCAATTGCTTAGAAGCTGTATTTACCTCTACCCCTACACCGTTTACACAGCTCATTACCGTATCATCTAGGGAATTTTTTAATGCAGTCTGATCCACGTCATGCTGGTATTGGCCCACTCCAATGGACTTGGCATCAATTTTTACTAATTCTGCCAGAGGATCCATCAACCTGCGACCTATAGAAATCGCCCCTCTTACAGTAAGATCAAAATCCGGAAACTCTTCTCTAGCCACATCAGATGCAGAATAAATAGAAGCTCCACTTTCATTTACCATGACCACCAATACCTCTTTAGGAAGACCAATGTTTTTTACAAAGCTTTCTGTTTCTCTACTTGCTGTTCCGTTACCTATAGCAATTGCCTCAATTTTATGTGTTGCCACCATGTGTTTGATCAAGGCCCCGGATTCCATGGTTTTCTTCTGTGGCTCATTGGGGAAGATGGTTTCATTCTGAAGAAACTGACCTTGGGGGCCCAGGCAGACAACCTTACACCCTGTCCTAAATCCTGGGTCTATGGCCAATACAGATTTTTCTCCCAAAGGAGAGCTCAACAATAATTGTCTAAGGTTTTCTGTGAAAACTTTAATGGCATCTTCATCCGCCTTTTTCTTGGCATATAGCCTCACTTCTGTTTCCATAGATGGTTTAAGCAACCTTTTATAGCCATCTTTCACTGCCAACCTTACCTGATCAGTGCAGGTATTGTTTTCTCTAACAACTGCCTTTTCAATAATTTTGGTGGCCGTTAGGTCATCAGGCCCGGTATCCAACATCAAGAAAAGTTCTTTTTCTCCTCTTCTCATGGCCAAAACCCTATGAGAAGGAGCGGTTTTGACAGGTTCTCTCCAGTCAAAATAATCTTTGTACTTGATGGCTTCTTCTTCTTTTCCGGGAATAACTTTTGATACAAACTCTCCTTCTTCAATAAATAGCTGCCTTAATTTTTTCCTAATTTCTGCATCCTCATTGATCCATTCAGCAATGATATCTCTTGCTCCATTCAAGGCCTCATCTATAGAAGCCACCCCTTTTTCTTCACTGAGGTATTCTTCCGCGGACTTGTCTAAATCAATTGAATTTTGTTCAAAAATCAACTGCGCCAAGGGCTCAAGCCCTTTCTCTTTGGCGATGGTACCTTTGGTTCTTCTTTTGGGTTTGTAGGGTAGGTAAATATCTTCCAGAACGGACATTGTTTCCGCAGCATTTATTTTGGCGGCCAATGTATCTGTTAATTTACCTTGTTCATCTATGGATTTTATTATGGCTTCCTTGCGCTTGTCCAGATCCCTTAACTGTTGCAATCTATCTCTGACAGCTGCTACCTGCACCTCATCCAAACTTCCGGTGACTTCTTTTCTATACCTGGAAATAAAAGGTACTGTTCCACCCTCATCCAGTAAATTGACCGTACTGATTACTTGCTTTTCTCGAACACCTAACTCAGTGGCAATCTTGGAATAATGATTCAAATCTGACATGAATAAAAATAATTAAATCCTGATTTTGTTTATTAGGGCGCAATTTAAAGCTATTTTTTTGGGATATTGTAAAAAAACTTAGAATAAGATTATTCGGTTATTTCAAAGCAAATTTTATATTTACAAACAAATTTATACTTAGAAAACAATGGATCAAAGCCAAGAAAAACTATACAATTTAGTTAATTTAGAAGAAATTAGTGGGGGTAGTCAAGAGTTTATCCATGAGATGATAAAACTTTTTATCAGCCAAGCTGAAACTACCATTACCGGTTTCAATCAGGCTATTGATCAAAAAGATTACGCCACCATCCGTAACCTTGCACACCAGATAAAGCCAAGTATCGATAATATCAAAGTCACCACATTAATGCCAATCATAAGAGAGATAGAAAGATTGGCTGAAAGCGAAAGTACCTTAGAAATACTAGACGCAAAAATTGGTGTCGTAAATCGTGAATTGGAAATTGTAATCCAACAATTGCAATTGGAGCTTAACTAAAGCTCCTTTGCAGCAATCCTCACTCCTTTATGCGCTTTATCGACCCAAGGTAGACTTAAGGGTAAAAATACCTAATTCGCATTTCTTCTATTTTTACTGCTTCTTCTTTATTTTGCTGTTTGAGGATTTCCACCCTTAGTTCATGACATGCTTTGGCAACGTAAGAATCCGGAAAAGACCTGGCTGATAATGTCAATAGTTCAAAAGCCTCAACCAATCTTTGATCACCACCTTTCTTTAAAAGTTTTTTTCCTTTCAAAAAGTTGGCTTTCCAAGCTTTGGCTTCGGGGCGCATCCTTTCAGCTTCTTGAAATACTTTGAATGGAACGACTTCTGAAGGATCCTTTTTTTCTGCAATGGGAGCTATTTCCGAAGAGGCAAAGAACGAAGCAATTGCCTCAAAATAAGCTTGGGCTTCCTTTTGATTGTATTCCGATTGTTTAAGCTTCTTTTCTTCTTTCGGGGAAGTGAAAAATGAAGCTTCTCCAATAATACCGGGGATGCCATAAGTTCCTCTAAGCACACTTGATCCTGATTGAGAAAATATGGTGAAATCTGAAACCAAACTATAAGGGCCTTTTCCTTTAAATAGTTGGTCGACCAACTTTTCTGCAACTTCCTTTCCTAATGTTACACTTGCCTGATTTTCTTCCGCACTGCCATGAAAATAAATAATTGGGAAATTCACCTTGGGGTCGGCCGTGGCATTGTGGTGTATAGAAATAAAAATATCCGCCTTATTCTCTAAGGCTATTTTGCTTCTTTCAGCCAAAGGAATAAAAGTGTCCGTGTTCCTGGTAAGTACAACCTTGGCCTCAGCCCCCTCCAGCATCTTCCCAAGCAGCAAAGCAACCCTAAGGTTAATCCATTCCTCTCTTTCACCTGAAGATCCTACCCTATAAGAATCAGTGGCAGCTGTACCTCCATGTCCGGGGTCTATGCATATGATTTTACCTTCTAGTGCTTTTACTTGCCCCATAGCTGGTATAGAAGCCGAGTAAAACATTAATAGAATTAGGAGTCCCCCCAAACCAATCGGTTTTAGTGCAATTCTCATGAGTAGTTTTTTATATATGCCTTGTCAGTAATATTATTAGGCATTCGCTTAAATAAGGGTGTAAATATAACTTATTTTTATAGCATTGCACAAAACCAAAATTCAGGCATTCAAATTAACTGCCTTATTAAATATTTTGTCTTCAGATTAACTGTTTAAAGTTTTATTCATTAGAAAACCAAGGGCCAGACGTTTACTTCAGGAAAAATTCATAACAATACCGAATGGGGCTGTAAAAAACCCATCCAATTAGTCTATGGTATTTTTACCCATAGTAGCCCTGTCAACTCTTGGAAAGGTTAAATAAACGCAAGAAAACAAGCCTTTTAAATACTGAAGAAATGTAGCTCTATGGTGAAGTCGGAAATAGCTCTTAATTGGCTGGGATTCTCCACCACGGCAGATCAACATTAAACCACAATTGAAAAAGGGTATAAGATGGCATTCATTCGCATTATTAATCAATTGATCCAGGAAATTCAATGCTCTTTTAGGCCTTTGCGGATACGGTCAATAATCAGGGTGGTAGATATATGATGGGAATAAGGAATCACTCTCTTTTTGTGCTCAGGTATGTTTCGGTATTCTTTAGCTTTGATTTCCATTTCTTTGTCATCCACATAACCATAAGCAAATAAGTCGTACCCATTTTGAATTAAAAATCCATCGTCAATCTCTCTGGGGCCATCGAGCCTTACTTCATCTACATATTTACATGATGCTAACATGATAGCTCTTTCTGATTGATTCATTATCGGACAGCGTTTTACTTGACGAACTCGCTCATCAGAAACTACATGAACAACCAGCCTGTCTCCCAGACTTTTTGCTTGTTTTAAGAAAGAAATATGACCTGGATGGAGCAAATCTGCAACCATTTTAGCGTATATGGTTTTCATTTCAACTGTTGGGTTAATTTATTTCCTATTTTTTTCCAAAATTTTTCTTCAGGATACTTTGTTTTAAATAAGGTCAAGTAATGCCGACATTTTTTTTGATCTCCATTAGATAGCAACTCAAAAAAATACTTTTTTGCACATACCCTTACAAGAGAGCTATTAAAATCAGTCAATTGACTATCAAAAAGAAAATGATGAATTGACCTGGGATTCCGCCAGTCACCATAGTTTTCCTCAAGGAAACGGGTAGCATTCGCAGGCACATAAACCGAAACACCCTCCATGGTGGATTTTTTTAGTGCGAAGGAACATCGCTTTCTTTCTACAACTTCCCCGAAAATCTCTGAATAAGTTATAAAATGTTCTCCTTGCTTTACAAAAAGCACCAATTCTACTACCGGACCACCCTTTAACCTGCACTTTATTTTAAAAGGGACAGTCGAATGACTGCACTTTAAAATTTTAAATGGGGATTTTTTCAATGCCGAAACCAGCAGATTAAAATCGATATTATCATCAATAATACCCAAATCAATATCCAAATCCCATGGAATAAAGCCTTTATTCCGCTCATGCCCCAGTAAAGTCCCAAAAGCTAAAAAGGGTTTTAATCCCAAGGGATACATTAAGTTTAAAAATAATTCGAGAGTATCTTTAAATGAAACCGAAAAAGCAGGCTTTACTTTTTTGGCAATCAGGTGTTTTTCTTTATAATTTGGGATAAATTTATTTTTTTCGACAAAATGAGAAATAAGGTTTTCCAACAAGTCTTCTGAATATTTAACTCTTCCAGACCTGTACAAAGCTTCCACCATTGCTAAGGATCCAACTACATTCCAGATTCTGTTATCAAAAAGCACCCAATGACTGACCATCCTATCAGAAAACCATCTTGAAATAAGGACTGACGGATAATAGAAAGTTTTTATCAGGTACTTTTTTTCAATCATAATTACTTCTATAAGCCACTAAAAACTGCTCCTCCAATCCTAAGCCGCGTTGAACCACAATCAATGGCCATTTCATAATCCCTGGAAAAGCCCATTTGGCATTGCTCTAAGCCAAACCGATCTGCCATCGTTCTTAATTTATTAAAAAAAGGAATAGGGTTATCTTTTTTTGGTG
>NZ_CAXBOC010000153.1:0-10528 GCF_963976465.1 uncultured Cyclobacterium sp.
ATACCAGAATTTCTAGCAGCATAAGATCCAATATTATATTCATTAATTATTTTAATATTCATACTAGGAAATAGACCTATGAATTCTGGACAAGGTACAGTGGAATTATTATTAACTATAATAACTTCAAATAGAGAAACATCAAAATTTTGATTATTTAACCCGTTTAAAGTCAACTTCAATCTATCAAAATCATTATAAACCGGAATTACGATTGAAAAAATCATAATTTATTAATATAAAACTTTAAGGCTAGTAACTTCATTTTTATTTTTCTTTTAAAATAAAATAACAATAATAAAATAATACTATTTTTAGTCGGAAATTTTTGAAATTTATAACCAAAACTATCATTCAACGAAACCTCTTTAAATAAAAGAGGAATAGCAAAAAAACCAGAACTTACATTATTATTATGAATAATCATACACCACATTCTATCAGTATTATTTATATTGATAGTACTTTTATCATAATAATAATCAGTATGTTTCTTATACCATACGGTCTTAAAATAAAAATTTGAATCTATTTTTTCAATTAAACTTATAAAAGGATTACATTTATGGGAAACAACACCTAGAACATATTTACTATTATGATATAGATAGCCTTTATCATAATTAACAGGTAAATAATCCTGATAATCAAATAATGATTGAATATTATTAGTAAATTTTTTTGATATTAAATCATCAGAATCTATCCTGGATGTAATTATATGACTTACATGATGATCCATCAACAATTTTATATCTAAAACAACTTTCCCAGAAAGTATATCAAAATCACCATTTAAAAGAATTAAATGGTGATTTATTGATGATATTTTAGATTCAATTTGCCTTATATAATTAATATCAGTTCTATAATCTAAATAAATAATCCAAGAAAAATTTTTATTTTCTTGATTACAAACTGATGGAACACACGTTTTAAAAAACAATTCTAGCCTATTTTTTAACCAAACATCAGGGTCTATTTTCTTAGCGTTACACCGTTCTATAAATGCTACATTAAACCTTGTTAATAAAAAATGTTTAAAAGACATTAACTAATATATTTAAAATAAATTCGAAGTAATTCATTATTTAATTTACTTTGATTAAAATTTTCAACTATAAATTTACGAGCACTCTTACCCATTTCTTTCCTCAATTCATTATTATTGATAAGTTTTAATAATACTTCATTAAATTTACCTATATTTTTTTCTTCAACCAAAAAGCCCGTTAATTGATGAATTAATCCATACTTAACACCTCCTACATCAAAACATACTACTGGAAGCTCCATAGACTGAGCTTCTTGAATAACTAAGCCTTGCACTTCTTGTCTTGAAGTCAATGGATCAGAAATTCCAGTATAAATGAAAATATCAGCTTCCTTATAATATTTAACTATTTCATCATGTGAAATACTACCAACTAATGTAACAAACTTTGAAATACCTTTATACTTAATAAATTCTTCAACCTCTTGTAATAGACTTCCAGCACCTATGATTGTCAAGCTAAGCGGAACATTGGTTTTATTTAATATTTTTGAAAAAATTTGAAGTGCATATATAGGACCTTTTAAAGAAATGAGCCTACCACAAAAAATTATATTAACACTTGAATTTTCACTTTTATTTTTTTTATTTGGTCGAAAAAAAGAAACATCTACCCCAACTGGTAAAATAGATACTGGTTGATGAATAGATGAATTAATTTGTCGAAGTAGAAATTGACTATAACTATTATTTACTATAAAATGTGAAGAATGATTGAAAATACTCTTATACTGTTTCTTATAAATATTTAAGTTATTTGGAGATAAATCCACACCATGAAAAGAAACAATTACTGGTATATCTTTAAACAACCTAAGCCTTTTATACAAATTTATAAATTTACCAGAATGACCAAAATGAGCATGAATAATATCTACATCTTTAATCATATATAAGTATATAAAATTATACTGAATATATAATGTTAAAGAATGATAACCAAACTTTACAAAATTAAACAACTTTAATGAATTACAATAATAGTCAAAAGATTTTATTCTATAGTATGATTTTAAAATAAATCCAAATCTTTGAATTATATTTTTAGGAACTGGTGGTATAAATATAGTTTTCTCTAATAAAGAATAATCCTTTACTTGAAATTGTATCCTATTTAAATCACCCTTAGACCTTGTAACAATGGTAACATCAAAACCCTCATGAATACATAGAATTATTTGATTTAGTACAAATGTCTCTGATATAGCAGGAAATTCATTTACAATAAAAGCAATTTTTTTATTCATATAACAATGATTTCAATAAAATCCATTTTCTAAAAAAAGTAAGAAATACGCTAAAAAAGCCAGTTGATTTAATAAAAATACTAAAATATTTCATAAAATCATTGCGTTGTAATTTCTTTCTATTTTGGAGCAACATATAGAACGCATGATATACTATTTGATATTTAATTTCTTTTATTACAACTTTATTTTTAAACAATAATGTTTCTAAATCTAATTCTTCAATTCTTTTTTTCTGATATCTTAGAGATCCTTTCCCAAATGATATACCTAAAATATGACCTCTATAGGTGCTCATAATTCTGTTTACATAAAACCCATTACCAATTTCATAAAACATTAAATAAAGCAAAAAATCACCATGACTATGATTTATTTTTATTATATTATATGTGAATAAATTTCTAAACACAATTGATGAAGTAGCTTTCCCTCCCATGCGAAAAAATTCTTTTGCTTTTACAACTCCAGATTTATTTTTAACCGGAAAAATTGAATAAATAGTATGTTCATCATTATTTTTAACTTTACATGATTTATGAAAGGAAAATGAACAACTTGCATTATTCTCTAAAACTGCTATTTGTATTGATAACTTTTCATCGTCAGTCCAAAAATCATCCCCTTCACATAACGCTATATATTTTCCTCTGCACAAACTTAAAGCAAAATAGAAATTATTCATTACACCTAAATTCTCTTTATTATTATAATATCTTATTTTTACATTATTGTGATTTTTTTTTAATATTTCATGAACAATTTTATTAGTATCATCAGGTGAATTATCATTAACAATAATAAGCTCTATGGGGCCTCTATAATTTTGCTTAATAATTCCGTCAACAGCACTTTCAATATAAGCTGCATGGTTATAAGTAATCATGCAAACACTGACAAGGGGTAGATTTTTTTTAGTTATTTCTGTTTTCACTTATTTACTGATTTAATTTTTGCTGGCACACCAATACAGGTTGCTTTATCAGGTACATCAACAGTAACTACAGCTCCAGCAGCTACTTTTGCATTGTTTCCTACTTTAACCCCAGGCAATAAAATTGCACCGGCCCCAATAAAACTTAAATCTCCCACGCTGGCTTTTCCCAATACCTGGACGCCTGGGCTAATTGTAGAAAACCTTCCTACGCTAGCCCCATGATGAATAAAACTTCCGGTATTGATAAGTGTACCTAAACCTAACTCCACATTTGCCCCTATAAAAGAATGATGAAAAACATCAGAGGCAACTGATGGGGAATAAGTGCTGACTATAGCTGAATTGGTTCGGATACCTACATGTTCTCCTCCTAAAGAAACAAATAACTCATACATAAACTTCCTCACCTCACACTCTCCTACACCAAGCATAAATCTGGCATCCACCTTAAAAGCCTCTGCCAATTCCTCATTGGACTTTAATATAGGATAGGCTGATTGAAAAATACTTGCTGAAGATACGTTATCGAAAAATTTGACGCCTTCATTCACTTTATTAGAAATCAGTACATCCAATACTTCCATTGCGTGACTTCCTGCACCTGCTATTACCATAATATTGTTATTTAGATTTATTTTCCCAAGGAAACTTTTCAATTGGATGTTCAAACCTAAAAAAATTGTTGAAATCTCTTATGCCTGTCTCTTCTTGTAAATTGAGAGTGAGCAATTTATTTTCCTTGTCTTTAAAATGATGTTTTACTGACGAGTTGTGATTGACATAAAGATTAATGAGTTTTTCCTTATCATATAATTTTCCGTTCTCTTCAAAGTTATACACCTTGCATAAAAACTCCCAAATCCATCCTTTATATACATATTGGCTTTCTTTTAATGACTTTATGGTAGGAAACTTTCCATCATTAAATTTCTGCGAATGAAACCTGACCAAAGAATTGTACCATTCTTCGGGGGAATTTCTTTCGGTTAAAATAAACCTTGCATCGGGGTAAAGCTTATCAAGTACCTTATATAATCCGGGAGCACTGAATGGGTAATCTTGAAAAAACTGGGCATTCTTGGTATAACTGACCAGCCCCCGATACTCTCCTTTAGTTAATTCTTGTAAAAGTAATTCTGCAGCTCTTTGTTCACCTAAAACAAATCCCAAATCAATGAATAGATGCTTCAAAGATGTAGTACCGGTTTTGTTAAAACCTATACAAAAAATCTTAGGTTTCCCGAAGACCTTAATTCGGTTGATAGCAGATGCTAATTTAATTTTATATCTTTTCATTCAATATCCTTTTTATGCATTTGATAAAGAGCGGTCTTTTTGTAGACATCTTCATTTTTGCAAAAAAAATCAAACTCCCTGAAGGCTTACCATTTTCCTAAAATCGATGGATTTTGATTCAAGTTCATTAAATTTTCCAGAGGATGCTATTTGACCCTGTTTTAATAGAAAAATCTGGTCCGCATTCCTTATGGTACTTAGGCGGTGAGCTATAATTACAATGGTAACTTCTCCCCGCAACCTCTCGATATTTTCCTGAATATCCATTTCTGTTTCAGAGTCAAGTGCTGAAGTAGCTTCATCCATCAACAATAAATTAATGCCTTTGTACAATTCCCTTGCAATGGAAATTCTTTGTTTTTGCCCCCCACTGACCATGATGCCATTATTGCCTAATCTGCTGTCTTCACCCTCTTCAAGCCCTTCAACGAAATCCAATACTGCCGCTTTTCTTAATGCTTCCCTGCACTTTTCCCTGTTATCCGTAGTATCCTTATCCCAAAAACTAACATTATTAAAAATACTATCATCAAATATTACCGGCTCTTGAGTTATGTAGCCTACATATTTTTGGTAATGATTCCTATCAATAGTCACCATATCTACCCCATCAATGGTCAGGGATCCTGAATCAGGCAAATATAATCCAGCCAAAATATTCATTAATGTAGATTTTCCTGACCCACTTTCCCCAACTATTGCCAATACTTGGTTGCGCATTATGGTAAGGGTTAATTGATGAAGTATTACATGTGATCCATAGCCAAACCTTATATTATTCAAAAACATGTGCTCTTGAATACCATCGATTTTTACAGTCCCCTGCACTTCTTTACCATTTTTCAATTCTTCTGTAAAGGATTTTAAGTTCTCCAATGAACCATAATTAGCAATAACAGAATTCCAGTACGATTGTAAAGCTAAAAGATAAGTGAGGGACCGGTAAAAAAACAATAAACTTAAAATAATTCCTGGTATATTACCTCCGTACACATTAATTTCAACTAATATTACTCCTACAATAATTAGAATGATTATAGGCTCTCTTATAGCAGTAATAATTGAAGACAATAATCCTAGTTTTCTGTAATGAAATTCAACCTTTTCAATTTGTCTCCTTAATTTATCACCATAATCCCTGAGCAAACCACTTGCTTTAAGATATTTAAAATAATTAATCTTTTGTAGCAACAAGCTTTGAAAATACTGGTTGCTTTTTGATATATCTACAGAATGTTTTTTGGTTCTTTTAAAAATCGAGGCATAGAGAAAATTAGACATTCCCCCTCCTATTAATACAAAAAGGGAAAATCTTACATTTACGCTAAAGGCCATACCAACATAAATAAAAATCATAGCAAAGGCCTGCAATACATACATATAACTATTAAAAGCCACCACAATTCTTTCGATTTCAATTGTGGCAGTATTTTGAATTCTTCCCGAATCCTGCCTGACAAAATTTTTGAAAGCATAACGGTCAAACAAATCTACAATTGACAACCTCATTCGCTTGATAAAAAACCTGCGTAGCAAAATACTGTAGTATTGCTCAAAAAATTTAAGGACTCCCTTCAGTGTAAAAAACAAACCCATTAAAATTAAAACTACTGAAACAGTCAGAGGGATTCCATAATTTTGAATTATGTCTATAATAAATACAAATTTACCCATGCTCTGGCCGTTGGTACTCCCACCGTCAGCCGTCTCCAATAAAGGCAAAAACATGGTCAAACCCAACCCGTCCATTAAGGCTACCAACATACTTAAGCCAAATGCAATAACCAGTCTAGCTCTTGCTATCTTATAAAAATAAGAGAAATAATAAAAATATTTTTGAATAAATCGTTTCAAATGTAAAAATTGGTTTTATTGATTCGTATTATTTCTTAAAAATGGAAATCTTAATAGCATACTCAAAACATGAGCTGCTATCAATTCAGACCCTACTTTGTCATCAATAAACCTCCCCAAAAAATGACCCAACCTGCCGGTATGTGTCCGGCAAATATCTTCTGTGATATGGTCTATTTTATGCTTTGGTAAGATTTCTACAAAGCCTGCAGCTAATGCGGAGGGTATTAGCATATGGGAGCCATGCACAGCGATGACCACCTGACTTTTACTGAAAATCTTATTCCATCTTTTCTCTACTTCCCAATTGATCGAAGTAACTCTCTCATCCTTTATGTGGCTCAGAAAAGTAGTAGTTTTACCTAACCCGGTTACAGTAAAATTTACTTCAGAAAACCTTTTATTAACAACCTTGACCAGACGGTTAATTAATGTCTTTTGTCTCCATAAAAACAATGGCTTAAAAATTTTCTCCTGCTTGAATTTTTTTGAAAACATATATAGCCAGTTCAGGAGTCGATTGGCCAACCAGAACCTGTCTTCTCTCCAAATAAATGTTACTTGTGGCACAGCTTGATCAAATTCCTCCAAATCAAAAGGTTTCACTCCCAGGATTTTCTCAAAATCCATCTGCTGATGGTCTAAATGTATAAATGCAGGGTGAAGCAAAACCTTTTTAAATCTCCGAAATTGATTTCTCACCCAAGTATCCAAACCCCCAACCCTATCCGAAAATTGTTTCAAGGGTAAGTCAATCGACCATATCTCCACCTCATTTTTTGGCAATAACCATCTGCATTGCTCAGGAATCATTACTGCAATGGTTCTACTTGGGTTCCTTTCTATCTCCTTATAGACATTCCAAACTTTGGTGAATACATGTCCAAAACAACTGTCCAGGCAATTGATCAATAGCAATTCTTCTCCTGATTTTTTATTAAAAACATTCAAAGCTACTTCTTCACCCGGCTTTTCTTTCATGGAATCAATCAAAGGTTCGGCCAACCATGCGGCTTTTTTTTGATCAAATAATTGATGTCGACCATTGCTAGAAAATGAAACCGGAAAATGGGACATATGTCCTGAAGGCAAACCAGCGTAGTAATCTAAATGACAGCCCTCACAAGCGTATTTTCCCAAAACATGCATCCCCTGAAAATATAGCGCTGCCCCGGACTTATTTCTGTCCTTGCAACGGGGACACAGGTTATTATCAGTCGCTAATTCAGGATAAATTTCAATCATCCCCTACCATTTTCTTAGGCCTAATCTATCTAAATGATAGCTTGTGAGGGTCTTTATACGGCTTCTTTTGGCTGCTCCACTCTCTACAATACTGTATTTAAGCTCTGGGTTAAACACCAAGGCTGCATAGGACAGGTTAGAAGGTGATAAGATAAGCTCATTACAGCAAGATAGGCTTATGCAGTCCAGCAAAGCCTCTTTAGCTAGCCTAGGACCATCCTTTAATGTCTCATTGTTATGAATGGAAATTGCTCCTTGAGACCTGACAAAATCATGGGCCATTATTTTAGGTGAAAATTCTTTTTTCAATTTTTCCAAAAGCTGCTGATCATCCGTAGCTACAAAGATCTTGTCATAGGTCGAAAATTTCTTTTTAATTTTTCTAAAAAACTTAGCATTGCCAGCTGGAGGGAACTCTCGAAAATGATCCGTTTTTCTAATGTGAACACCTAGAGTTTTAACCTCGGACATTCTATTTTTTATTTCATTAATTTCCTTTGTCAAAACCTCGTTAAAATCTAAGCCCTTTTTCATTATCTCATTTAAAAAGCGATAGTGATTTCTATCCCAAATTCGCAGGGGGAATACTTCTATTTGCTGATTTAAAATAAGTTTATCAGAACTTTTTAACAAAGGTTGATTAAATAAGCTTTCCCAAAAATTATTTCTCTTTCTTGAATCTTGAGGGCTTGAATATGCGTACACGTAGTTGCTTAAGTCAACATAGTATGGCGTTTCATACTTTTGAGCAAAACCTATCCCATAAAGAACCTGAAGAAATAAAGAAAAAAATCCACGCCTACATTTTTGATTGGGATGGTCTTTACAGCCAAAATCGTTTTGATTGCAGGAGATTATATACCTGGCATTTTTTTGGGTCAATTGGCTTAACCTCTCCGCTGTGACCGAAGATCTTTTAGGCATATAGCTAACTAGATTGTTTATAGACCTTATTCAATTTTTTCCATCCATCCACCGGAACCATATAATGTCTATGAACAAAGGAGTTGGCTCCAAAGCTTTCTTTCCACCTAAAAAGCCCCTTATTGATATTTAAGCCTAGATTTTCATTGGAATGACCAAAATCCAAGAATTTGTATTTTTCAGCAAAAGTATTCCCTAGGTAATTTACTAAGGCATCCAATGCATTTAGTTTTCTGCCTTGGCTATTGCTTGCCAGGTATTGGGTATGGATGCAATTTTTGGAAAAATACACCGTGGCACCTGCTACCATCAAGCCATCCTTAAAAACATTGAATTGTCGAATTTTTCCCGGAAACTTTTCCATCAAAAATGACATTTCTTCATGACTGTGGGTAGGTGCTGTTTGGTATCTGTTTTGAAGGTTGGGAAGAAGCAAGGCTTCCCAAAAACTTTTTACCTCATTGGATTCAATTATTTTTAAATCCTGTCGACTAGCTTGTTTGATATTGGCTTTCCTTCCTTTATTCTTTACCGCTAATGGCAGGTTTATCGTCAATGACAATTCCATTTGTATAGTTTTGGCATTTGTCAGATGCATGATATAATCCATGGCTTCATCCTGAATCGAATTGTAGAAAGCCGGTGTTTCTTTAATTTGTAGAAGGCTTACCCCTAATGCCTCAAAATATTTCATTAAGGCTTTGAACTGTTCAAGTTTTTGATCAAAAGAGCAGGGTACCTGAATTAAGCCGGCGTAACTTAGTCCTTGATGGGAATAGACCATTTCTCCCTCTTTATGGGCTGCAAATACAGCCATCGGTTTACTATTTTCATACAATATAACCGAGCAATCTTGAAATTTATCTGAAGGATGATACGCTAAAAATTCTCTTTCATGCATTATGGTGGCATTGGTAGCCTTTTGAAGCACCCTCCCCCAATCCTTTATAAGGTCAGGAGAATAATGCATTACTTCATAATTTTTGACAGGCAAAAGCTAGTGTATATTTTGGGGTTTTAATCCCGGTCGCCAGTGGGCAATCAAAGTTTCTTTAATGGGCTGAAAACCAAATTTTTTATAAAAATCCATGGCTCTTTTATTGGCTTTCTGGGTAGAGAGTCCCAATAACCTAAAACCACAGCCATCAAGCATTACCAAAGCCTCATGCATTAATTTCCTTCCTACCCCTCTTCCCTGCTCACTTCCTTTGACAGCAAATAGACCAACATGGCCTCTACCTCTAAGTAATTTAAATGTAATAAAACCTACCAATTTACCGGAAATTCGGGCAACGATAACTTTATGTTTTTCGGCCTTGATGGTTTCCCACCATGTACTGTATAATTTCTCGTATTCTTGATTGGCTAATAATATATCCTGCTTGAATCTGGACCACTGTCCACTTGAAAAGATTAACTCCCTTAAGGCTTTCTGATCTGATTGAGAAAGATTTCCGGAAACAATCATTTCTGAAACTTCGACTTCCGCATCAACTTTTGGGCTTTGGACCAGATCAGTTTTTATGATATTTTTTACCAAGTCAACCCTGGTACTAATGGGAGACCATCCACACAATTTAACCAGGCCTGGCTTCCCCATGACATAAATTAAATCGAAGTTTTTAGCTTGATTGTTTACTTTTTCTAAATCAGGAAGGCATCTCCCCAACTGTAGCTGTCCTACCCTGTATCCAAACAAAGAAGTGTCAAAAGGTAAAAGCTTTATCATTTTAAGTCTTTTGGTCTACAATATAGCGTGGACGATTTTTCACCCCCTCAAAAGTTTTCCCAACATATAGCCCTACTATACCAATGGTTGTTAATAAAAGCCCAAAGAGTATCCATAAGGAAACGATTATACTTGCATACCCCGGCACTACAATGGCTCCTGAAAAATAACGTATCAAGGTGACCAAAGCAAATAAAAATCCGATTAATGCAACAATCAAACCTGATTTAATCGTCAAACGA
>NZ_CAXBOC010000154.1:0-10465 GCF_963976465.1 uncultured Cyclobacterium sp.
GATGGCCAATAACGCGTAAGCAATATACACGGGCAAATACCTCCGGTAGGGGCGCGCATAGGCCAAGATTCTTAAGTAAGTCTTCATATGGTATTTTTAATACAAATTGTAATCAAGGGTGAATAGGATTGAGGGAATTTCAATACCCGGTTATTCTTAGGCAATGTTTATTCCTAAGAAAATAAGCAAATCTATTTTGGTACATCAAATTCATTTCAAAACTAAATTGCCACAATAATTGCGCAATTTACCAATTTTTGGATGGAAGGGTTGCTAATTAATCCTTACCAATTAAAATTGTTGGTCAAATCTGGAAATATTTAATCGCAACGCCAATTGGCCATAGGAGGTTTTGGAACTTATCTCTCCATCGGCATTTACTTGCCGCATTGTTTGAGATAAATCAATGAATAAGTTATGCCGTAACAAGTATTGCAAATGTAAAGTTGCCATGCCGACCTTGTTTTTTTGCCCTTGCCCAATATAATTACCATATAAACCTGTACTATTTTGGGTTCTGTTTTTTAAGATGTCTCCTCCATAGTTATCTTCTTTCGTAGGGTCTGCGCCATACATTTGGTACATCATTGTTCCTCGAAGCGTCAACTTTGGCAAAGGCTGATAAGTCATCACTGCCAAAAGCTCTCTAAAGTTAGCTCCTCTTGGGTGGGTAAGTGGAATGCTGTAATTGGTATAAGACAAACTTCTCTTGAAAAGTAAAGGGTCTCGCCTGGTTGTACTCCAACTGAAAATCAAGGTTATCTATACCGGCTACATCAATGTATTTATATCCTAACTGGACACCATGTTTGTTTCTACTGGAACCACTTTCGGTAATATGAAAAAACTCATCGAATACAAATTCATCAAGAACAAACTGCCCATAAAGTTGCATTCCTTTACCTAAATTCCATTTCATATCTGTTCCGAGCATTACTTTATCCGGAGTGCCTAATTGGTGCTCTACCCACCGATAAAAAATCAAGGGATTGAAATAATTCCAGTTTGCTTTATCCGCCATTACTGATTCAAACACCCCCAGGTTAAACCTTTTTCCTAAATTAACCCCTAACCTGTGGAAAGAAAACCACTTTTGTGGGTACCGCCCATCTGTAGGCACTCCCCTGGATGTGATGATATCGGCCGTCATTTGCCCCCATAAATTAGTGAAATTGACCTTCCCTATCTTTGTGTTGACTTTCACAAACACAAAGGGATTCGAAAAATCTGACAATATAAAAGACCTAAGGCCTTCTCCAATAAAATGGCTGTCATGCCCCATTTGAATGTTTACATGTCCTGTGGCAGAAAAAGTAATATGGCCCCGTGCGGAGAAGAAACTATAGCCCCTGTCACCATACCTTTTCCAAAAGCCTTGCCCCGGAATGGCCCCATGACTTCCCACATAATCGTTTACCCAAGAGGGGAACAGCAAGTCGGTAGTAGCCAGCATGGTGTAAAAACCGATTTTATTGTCAATACTCCCATGTATTGCCAATCCTCGGGTATTTCGAAAAGGCATCTGATCACTGTCGATTTCAGCTCCCCCTTGTAAATACAGGACAGGATTTAAGTGTACATCAAAATCTTTATTCTTGTAACCATAAAAATCTGAAGGCCTATTATAAATGTGTTTACCTAAGGAAAGTTTAGAAAGAGCCATAGTATCAGAGGCATACTCCCAATTATCTTGTAATAAATAATTAAGGTTAAACTCATCCTTACTGCTTAGGTAGCCGGCCGTTTGTTTGTATTTCTCGAGAAACTGGACCACCTCATCTCTTCTGTAAGGCTTGCTCCCTGTATGGAAAAATTCATTAAAAGCTCCATTTTTTATTTCGTACCTTTCCAAAAGAGAATAGTAATCCCTATTGAACGGCAAATATGGACTTTGTGACAAAACATCTGAGACAAAGGAACCTGTAAACATAAAAAAAAGAAAAAAGTACTTCATAAAAACTTAAGTTTACACTGAATAACCAGTATTGTGGATAAAAAATCACATTTTAGATTTTACTGAAAACTAGCCTATTGACTGAATTGGCCATTTATGATATAAAATTAGCGAAGTATTTTATATTTGAAAGGGAATGTTTTGGAGAAAATTATAAAAAGGGGTAAATTTGTGCCTCAATTTGAAGAAGAAAAAAAATAATAGTTTATACAATGAAAAAAGAAATCCATCCAAATTACAGAGAAGTAGTTTTCTTAGACACTTCTAGTGATTATAAGTTCATCACCAAGTCTACCATTGAAACAAATGACACCATTACTTGGGAAAATGGCGAGGATTACCCATTGGTAAAGGTAGAGGTTAGCTCTGCGTCTCACCCTTTCTATACCGGTAAGAAAATGCTTTTGGATACTGCTGGTAGAGTTGAGAAATTTAATAGGAGATATAAGAAAAAGTAAGTTTTTCTTATTATTCTTTGAGATAAAGTCTATCAGAAGCATAATTCTGGTAGACTTTTTTATTTTTGTAATATGGACCATATCGTTTTATTTGATGACCCCAAGAGTAGAGGGAACTTGTTGCCATTTACGTTTACCCGCCCTATTGCCGAAATAAGGATAGGCATTTTTAAAATCAGTGAAAAGTGGCAAAACGCACTTCACGCCAAAGACCTGGGTTTTTTGACACAAAATTACTTACAAGGAAAATATCCCCCATTAAGCCATAAGGCCCTCTATATTAATGGCGCTTTATGTCCAGATGAGGACCTTATAAGCACCATTGACTCGCTCAATGAAAACGAAGCTCTTTGGCACCAAGACACTTTATTGGCTGCATTTTTTGACAAACCTGAGGACTTTCACAACGACCATTTACCTACTAAAAAGAGAATTGAATTTGAGGGTGATATTAGGTTACTTAGCAGAAACTGGCAGATTTTTCTATGGAATGGAGATGAAATAAAAAAGGATTTCACCCTTATAAGCAAACGTAGGGTTTCTTGGGGTACAGACGACCCCCACACACATATGTACAATGAACCCAATATCTTTATCGAAAAGGGGGCTAAAGTGCGTGCGGCAATTTTAAATGCTACGAATGGACCCATTTATATTGGTAAAAACACAGAAGTATCTGAGGGATCCGTGATTAGAGGTCCATTTGCCTTATGTGATGGTGCCATTCTAAGTATGGGATCCAAAATCCGTGAAAACACCTCCGTTGGCCCTAATTGCAAAGTCGGTGGAGAAGTTTCCAATACCGTTTTTTTTGGTCATAGCAACAAATCACACGATGGCTATATTGGCAATAGCGTAGTAGGTGAATGGTGCAACTTCGGTGCTAATACTGTGGTCTCCAATATGAAGAATAATCTAATGCCTGTCAAGGTTTGGGATTATACCAAAGGTGGGTATGGAGATACTGGCTTACAATTTTGTGGATCAATGGTAGCTGACCACACCAAACTTGGCATAGGAACCACACTCAACACAGGCACTGTAATAGGCGTTGGATCAAACGTATTTGGGGAGGGCTTTCCCAGAAAATTTGTTAGCTCCTTTGCATGGGGTGGTGGTTCTGCAGGTTTTAGTACTTTTAAGCTTATGAAATTTGAAGCAACTGCTCAAAAGGTTATGGAATTAAAGGGCAAAGAGTTTGATGAAAATGAAAGAGCTATATTGCAAAAAGTATTTGAAATAACCAGGCCTTACCGTATTTGGGACAAAGAATTATAAATAAAAAAACATGCTTTTTTCATCAATTCCGGGGCTTGAAGAAACAAAAGTCAAGCTTATCAATGCCATTAAAAATGATCACCTGGCTCATGCATTATTATTCCATGGAAAAGAAGGGAGCCCTAGTATGCCATTGGTCTTGGCCATGGCTACTTATATAAATTGTGCCAATCCGGGCCCTGATGATGCTTGTGGGAAATGCCCTTCTTGTATTAAAATGGGGAAACTGGTGCATCCTGACTTAAATTTTGCAATGCCTCTTCCTGCAGCGAAGAAAAAAGATGAGGAAGAAACCACAGACCTTCTTTCTTCCTGGAGAGATTTTGTATTGAAAAACCCTTATGGCAACCTGCAGGATTGGAATTATCATTTGGCAATCAACAAACCATTAAGCATCACAAAAGGAGCTGCCAAGCAGATCGTTAAAACGCTCTCTTTAAAATCTTTTGAAGGGGGGTATAAAATGATGCTTATTTGGGCACCGGAAACCATGCATGTAGCTGCAGCCAATGCACTCCTAAAGGTTTTAGAAGAGCCTCCGGAAAAAACACTCTTCCTTATGATTACTCAGCAGCCGGAAAGCCTATTGACAACCATTCTTTCGCGAACGCAAAAGGTTCATGTGAGGAATTTTACAGACAATGAAATACAAGGCTACCTTGTTGAGAATGGCCTGGCAACAGCAGTTGCTGCCCAACAAATTGCCCCTCTTGCAGATGGAAACTTAAGAGAAGCCATGCTGCTATCCCAAAACACCGAAGACAAAAACACCATGATTTTCAGAGACTGGCTAAGGGACTGCTATTCGGTTAAGATTCAAGAACTAGTTAATTTTTCAGAACAAATCACTAGGTTCTCAAAAGAAGGCCAAAGATCTTTATTGTTAACCGGAATTAATGTAATCAGAGAGTCTTTATTAAATAAAGCCCAGTTAGCTGAGTTAATGCGAACAACTGATGAGGACAGAGAATTCATTATCAAATTCAGCAATTCTGTTTTAAATGAGGAAAAGCTAACCAAAATTTACACAGCTTTAAATGAAGCCCATTACCACATAGAAAGAAATGTGAACCCTAAAATATTATTTTTGGATTTAGGGTTTAACTTGGCGCGCATAATCAAAGCTGCCTGATGCAATAATTGCGCATCCAGCATGACTATTGTTCAAGTAAAGCTTAACTTTGAGTCATGGAAAAAACAATTATCGGAAGGAAAGAAAAAATCGACCTCCCTGAATGGAATATAACAGCAATCAATGCAAAAATTGATACCGGAGCCTACAATTGTTCTATTCATGTCACCTCTGTGAAAGAGGTACTTAAAGACAATAGGAAAGAACTGGAGGTAATTCTATTGGATCCTGAAGACGATAGGTATACCGGAAAAACAATTAACATTGACAACTACAAAATAAAAAAGGTGAAAAACTCCTTTGGCCAAATTGAAAAGCGTTTTTTAATCAAAACCATGATGACACTTGGAGATCAACAGTTCAAGGCAGGTTTTACGCTTTCTGACAGAGGCAAAATGAAAAACAATGTATTATTAGGCCGCAAAATATTGGCAGGCAGATTTTTGGTAGATGTTGAAAAGGTAAACCTTACAAAAGCAGAATGAAAATAGCGGTATTATCTCGAAATTCACAATTGTACTCCACCAGAAGGCTCGTTCAAGCCATTCAGGAGGCCAACCATGAAGCTTTGGTCATCGATCATTCTGCTTGTGACTTAGTCATTGAACAAAAAGGTCCACACATTATCTATAAAGGAGAAAAGCTCAATGGAATTGATGCGATTATCCCAAGAATAGGAGCCTCAGTCACTTTTTATGGGACTGCCGTAGTCAGACAGTTTGAACTGATGGGTGTTTTTTCTGTGGTAGCCTCTCAGGCAATTGTTCGCAGCAGAGATAAATTGAGGTCCTTGCAGATTCTTTCACGAGAAGGTTTGGGCATGCCGAAAACGGCATTCACTAATTTTTCAAAAGGTGGAGAAAAGCAAATTGTGGAAATGGTTGGCGGTGCCCCATTAATCATCAAGTTACTGGAAGGCACCCAAGGTTTAGGTGTGGTTTTAGCAGAGACAAGAAAAGCCGGACAATCCGTAATTGAGGCCTTTCATGGGCTAAAAGCGCGAATAATCGTTCAAGAATTTATAAAAGAAGCCAAAGGGGCAGATATCCGGGCATTTGTTGTGAACAACAAAGTAGTTGGCGCAATGAAAAGGCAAGGGGCAGAGGGAGAGTTTCGCTCCAACCTGCATAGAGGAGGAAAAGCTGAGGTGATCAAACTATCGAGGGCTGAAAAGTCCGCTGCATTAAATGCGGCCAAGGCTTTGGGACTTTCGGTTGCCGGAGTGGATCTATTACAATCAGACAGGGGTCCTCTGATTTTAGAGGTTAATAGCTCACCCGGGCTGGAAGGTATAGAAAAGGCCACCGGATTGGACATTGCAGGAAATATTGTCTCATTTATAGAAAGTGGCGTTCAAAAAAAACAAGTAAGAAGGAAATCGGATTCGTAATGAAATCAATTAAAATAGGAACAAGAGGAAGTAAATTGGCTTTATACCAAGCTTATTATGTAGCGGATTTATTGAACAAGAATGGTTTGAGCACTACCATCGTAACAATAGAAACCAAAGGAGACAAGGTATTGGATGTTTCCATTTCAAAAATTGGTAGCAAAGGTGTCTTTACAGAAGAGTTGGAAGCCAAATTAGCGGCCGGAGAAATTGACATCGCCGTGCACAGCGCAAAAGATCTTCCTTCACGTTTACCTGAAGGGTTCGAAACAATTGCCTTTACTGAAAGAGAAAAGGTAAATGACGTCATCATCAGCCACAAGGATGATTTCCCTGACCTAAATGACAGGAGTAAGCCTTTAGTATTGGGAACCTCAGCAACCAGGAGGGTGGCAACATTAAAATATTTTTACCCACATATTAAACCCGTCGATGTAAGAGGCAACCTACAAACAAGGGTAAGCAAAATGGAAGGAGGGCTTTGTGATGGTTTGCTTTTGGCCTATGCAGGTGTTCACCGAATGGGTTACGACAAACTGATCAAAAAAGAATTACCCCTAACAGAATTTATCCCTGCAGTAGGTCAAGGTAGTATAGGAGTGGAAATCCATAAAGGCATGGACCATGAGCTAAAAACGCTTATAAAATCTGCTATTAACCATCCCGAATCCGCGGCATGTTTAGAAGCGGAAAGAAGTTTTTTAAGCGTCTTAGAAGGGGGTTGTAGTATTCCGGCCTTTGCCCTTGCCCATTGGGAAGGGGATCGATTAATTCTTGAAGGAGGACTCATGCAAATTGATGGCAAAGAAAGACTCTTTTCTTCCCATAGTGGTACAGAAGCGGAAGCAAGTTTACTAGGCAAGAAACTAGCTGAGGACATCAAATCTCAAGGAGGAGACCTACTTTTAAAGGAAATTAAGCAAAGACTAAATGGCTAAGATTTCAATATTAAGAATGATTGCAGGAATTTTGACAATTATATCAGTAGCTTCCTGCGCTAGTGAAAAAGACTATCTCATCACGATTGACACAGAATATGGTAAAATGTAT
Organism: uncultured Cyclobacterium sp.; assembly: GCF_963976465.1. Taxonomy (NCBI): domain Bacteria; kingdom Pseudomonadati; phylum Bacteroidota; class Cytophagia; order Cytophagales; family Cyclobacteriaceae; genus Cyclobacterium; species uncultured Cyclobacterium sp. The sequence continues at coordinate 7,263 of NZ_CAXBOC010000154.1, forward strand.
GCCATATTGTACGATGAAACTCCGGTACACAAGGAAAATTTCATAGCCCTAGCTGAATCCGGAAGATACGACTCCACCACCTTTTATAGAATCATTGAAGATTTTATGATTCAAGGCGGTGATGTCTTTAATAAAGAAAACCTGGACCAAGAAGACTGGTATACCCTGCCGGCGGAATTTAACGAAGACTTGATTCATGAGAAGGGTAGCATAGCAGCAGCCAGACAAGGGAATCAAATCAATCCTGAAATGAGATCCAGTGGATGCCAGTTCTATATAGTAGAGGGAAAAGTATATGAAGAACCTGAATTGACGACGGATTTAAGGAAACTACAACAAGCTTTCGCTCAATACCTTCAACTTGAGACCAATTTAGAACTTAGAGAAAAATACGCAGATCTATACCAAAAAGGGGAATACGACAGTATAAATTCATTAATGCTTTCCAATAAAGTAGTGTTGGAAAAATTTTTTAACTTAAATTTGGGATTGGACAAAAGAAAAAATCAAGTTCAAGCCTATACCACAGTGGGAGGCACCCCACATTTGGATGATACTTATACGGTATTTGGTAAGGTAATTAAAGGTATTGATGTTCTGGATGAAATTGCTTCTTTGGAGACAGGGAGTAATGACTTACCAATTACACCAGTTTACATGAAAGTAAATGTCGAATATATCTCAAAAAAGAAAATAGCAAAAGAATATGGATATCAATATCCTCAAAAGTAAAAAACCGAAAATACTAATTACCGGAGCGAATGGCTTATTAGGGCAGAAAATCATAAAAGAAATACTTATTGAAGGAAAATATGAAGCCATAGCCACCGGTAGAGGTGATTGCCGCCTCCCCACTGAATGGGGTGGTTATGTATATGAAGAGATGGATATAACCAAACCATTGGAGGTTATGGCTATATTTAAAGCCTATAGTCCCCAATACGTTATCCACGCCGCTTCAATGACAGACGTAGACAGATGTGAAGTAAACAAACATACCTGTTTTGAACAAAACGTTACGGCAACCTTAAATATTATGAAAGGATGTGAAATGACCAAATCTCACCTCATATTCATATCTACTGATTTTATTTTTGATGGAAAAAATGGGCCATATGATGAGCAGGCTAAGCCAAATCCACTAAACTATTACGGCAAGACTAAAATCGAAACTGAAATTGAAGTTCAAAAATACACCCACAACTGGACAATTGTAAGAACCAATTTGGTTTATGGAATTGCCCACGACATGTCTCGCTCTAATATTGTTTTGAACAGAACAAAGAACTTAGCCTAGTTGATGACCAATTTAGGACGCCCACCTTGGCAGAAGATTTAGCAAAGGGCTGCTTGCTTATCGTAGAAAAAAATGCGACTGGAATTTTTAATATTTCCGGTGATGAGTTACTTACTCCCTACGATATGGCCATGCTTACTGTCAATTTTTTTGAATTAGACCCAAAAGGAATTAAGAAAACCGACTCCAGCGTATTTTCTCAGGTAGCCAGTAGGCCTTTGAGGACAGGCTTAGATATTTCTAAGGCTAAAAATATTCTGGATTTCAAGCCTAAAACTTTTGAAGAAGGGATTGAAATTATGGCAAAACAAATTAAATTAGCTAATTATAAAATATAATTATTTTTTTATTTTGAAATCTAATCAATTCACCCAACAATATGCAAAAATCTAGTAAAACACCCTCTCGAGGACAATGGGGCTCTTCATTTGGTTTTATCATGGCTGCAGGTGGATCGGCAGTTGGACTAGGTAACATATGGAGATTCCCTTACATCACGGGTCAAAATGGAGGGGGCGCATTTGTCTTTGTCTATTTAATATGTGTTCTTTTAGTAGGATTACCTTTGCTTCTTAATGAGGTAGCCCTAGGAAGAAAATCCGGAAAAAACCCTGTGGGAGCAATCAAAGAAACCGGAGGAAGTAAATTTTGGCAATCCTCAGGTGTACTATGTGTGGTGGTATGCTTTGCTGTTCTCAGTTATTACTCTGTAATTGCAGGATGGACCATAGGATATATCTTTACTGAACTCATTAACATACCCATTGATTTTGAGGTGTTTATCCAAACCCCTCTCTATGTCATCCCTCTTTGCATGTTGTTTATACTCATGACCATCCTTGTGGTTTTGGGTGGCATTTCCGGAGGTATTGAAAAAGCTGCAAAGTTTTTAATGCCTCTTTTATTTATTATAATCATTCTTATCGCAGCAAGGGCTGTGACTTTACCCGGAGCAGGAAAGGGAATTGAGTATTACCTATCCCCAGATTTCAGTAAAATCAACGGCAAAGTAATATTATCGGCGCTTGGGCAGGCATTTTTTAGCTTGTCCGTAGGTTGGGGGTTAATGATTACATTTGGTTCATACCTACCCAAGGACAACAATATCATCAAGTCTTCTGCTTGGATTGCAGGCATGGACAGCACTGTCGCCCTTATGGGAGGCTTAATGATATTTCCAGCTCTTTTTGCTTTATTGCCTGGGGTTAGTCCAGATGAAGGCCCAGCATTGGTCTTTAATGTACTCCCAAGAGTTTTTGACCAAATTGAACCGTTTGGAAATATTATAGGCGGAATGTTTTTCTTGCTTTTATTAGTGGCGGCTTTGACCTCAAGTATATCCATGCTAGAGGTACCTGTAGCTTATTTTATTGATGAAAGGAAATGGTCACGTAAAAAGGCAGCTTGGACATTAGGAATTTCAGCCATGTTTTTAAGTATCCCTTCTTCTTTATCTGCGGTCAAAGGAAATTTTTTCAATGTCATGCACTTTAGTTTCTTTGGTAGAGACATTATGGGCTTTTTTGATCTTATGGACTTCTTCTTTGGAACCTTGGCCATTGTGATCATCTGCTTGATGTTAAGTCTTTACACCGGTTGGATAAAAAACATTAAAGCATTTGCTGCAGAACTTACTTTGGGTACAACTTCGTTTGAGGGACTTCCCCGATTGGCATGGATGTTTTTTATCAGGTGGGTATGTCCCATTGTGATCATATTGGTAATACTCAATATGGTAGGAGTCTTTGGGGAACCAGGAAGCGGTGGATAATTAAAAGTAGTCTTAAGTTGCGGATCCCAAGGAAACAAAGGGTGCTTTCAAAGCATTAACAATTGGTAACCTTATATAAATAGGGCTTGTTGGAAAATTCGATAAAACTTGACCACGTAAGGGTAAACTAATTCA
>NZ_CAXBOC010000155.1:0-10351 GCF_963976465.1 uncultured Cyclobacterium sp.
ATAAAAGGATTACAATGTATACGGACAACCAACTCAAAGAAGCCATTTTCCAGGGAGTCAACTGGAGTGACTTATGTAAAAGGATCATTGCGGATTTACCGGAAAAGGTGTACTTGACAATTGATATCGATGGCCTTTTACCCAATTTATGCCCCAATACCGGTACACCTGTGCCGGGAGGGTTGGATTTTCAACAATTGATGTACCTTATCAAAACCCTGGTCAAGTCAGGAAGGGAGGTCATTGGTTTTGATTTGGTAGAAGTTGCCCCGGGAGAAAACGGGGATGAATGGGATGCCAATGTAGGCGCCAGAATATTGTATAGGGTGGCAAATTTGGTAGGGCTTTCACAAGGAAAACTTTCTTGGTCCTAAGTGTAGTATTACGATCAACTATTTGGGATACATCAATCAGGGAACCTGAAGGTAGATTTCTATAGAATTTCTGCCCATCACATCGGAACTTCTTTTGTTTGACTAGTCTTTTATTTACCGGATGAGGGAATACTGGTCCCAAGAATACAGTCATAGGCAATTGAACTCCGCATGAAGAAGCTTCTTTCCATTTATCGCATGATCTTGCTTGCCATCCGTGGCAGTGAACAGGACTTTACCAAATTGCCCATTAAAACAGGAATATTTCTTTTGGCAATTCCTATGATTCTGGAAATGGTCATGGAATCTCTTTTTGCTGTGGTAGATATATTCTTTGTAGGCAAGCTTGGGGAACATGCCGTGGCCACAGTGGGGCTCACAGAAGCTGTGTTGACATTGATTTATTCACTTGGTGTAGGGATTAGCATGGCCGGTACAGCCTTGGTTGCAAGGAGATTTGGCGAGAAAAAATTCAAGCAAGCGGGTACCCTGGCTTTTCAATTGTTGTTGGTAGGTATATTCGTTTCTTTGGCTCTGGGCATTGCCGGATTTCTCTATGCCGGAGAAATTTTGAAGTTGATGGGAGCAGAGGCTGAAGTTTTGGCAACAGGGACTTCTTATACCAAGGTTATTTTCGCCGGAAACACTGCTGTGATGTTATTGTTTCTAATCAACGGTATTTTCCGCGGTGCTGGGTCGGCCCATTTGGCCATGCGGGCTTTGTGGATTTCCAATGGACTCAATATCCTGTTAGACCCTTTGCTTATTTTTGGTTTGGGAACTTTCGAAGGCTTGGGTTTAACAGGAGCAGCATGGGCCACCACAATCGGAAGAAGTATTGGGGTGCTGTACCAATTGTACCACCTACTCAATGGAAAGCATCGCTTGGTGATTCGGGCCAGCAACCTGATGGTGCGTTGGAAAACCCTTCAAAAGATCATCCAAATATCACTGGGAGGCATGGGTCAATTTTTGGTTGACTCTGCAGCCTGGATAGTGCTCACACGTATGGCATCAGAATTTGGCAGTGCGGCTGTGGCCGGATATACCATTGCTTTTAGGATTTTGCTATTCAGCCTGATGCCTGCCTGGGGCTTGTCTGCAGCTGCGGCTACCCTGGTGGGGCAGAATCTTGGGGCAGGGAAAGCATTTAGAGCAGAAATCGCTACTTATCTTACTGCCCGATACAATTTCATTTTCCTGGCATCGGTTACCCTGTTTTATTTGTTTTTTGCAGATCATTTGGCCGGAATTTTTTCACAAGAGGCTGCTGTAAGATCCATTGCAGCAGTGGGCTTGAAAGTAACAGTACTTGGCTATGTGTTTTATGCGGTAGGCATGGTGATGGTGCAAGCCTTTAATGGGGCAGGAGATACCAAAACCCCTGCCTATATTAATATTGGTGTATTTTGGTTATTAGAAATTCCTTTAGCTTATTATTTAGCCATTGTTCTTGATCTCAATACCTTGGGTATTTTTATTACCATTGCCTTTTGTCATTCTTTGCATGCCTTGATCGCGCTATGGTTTTTTAGAAGAGGAAATTGGAAGTTTGTAAAAACCTAAAACCATTAAACGGAATAGGGGTAATAGCAAAAAAAGCTACCGGTTGTTTCAATACCGGTAGCCTAGGAAAATAGGTTTTGATAAGGTATAATTTGTCCGTTTGAGCTTCACCTTATTCATTTATCAAATTTATCGAATATAATTCTTCAGGAGGGTATTCAAATGTATTTATTAGGGGTATGAAATGTAGCCAAATGCCCCTTGAAGCCTTTTCTCTGAATTATTCAATAGCTTTCCGTTGCAGGTTGAAATCGAATCAAAATCAGTCACTTCGTTGCTGGTTTCAATTTTAGCCTGGGGATACTAGGCTAGAATCCTCAATCTTTCGATTGCAATCCTCCCTGAACAAAATCAGGATAGGCATCAAGAATTTTATTGCATAATTTGAGTTGAATAGGTAAATATGTTACCACAAGGAAAATTGGAATTCAGTCTATATTCTTTGTCTAATAGCAGCTGTATTGAATTAATTTATCAACGCTATTGCATTAGTAAACTGTAGTAAGGATCACCAGACTGTCCACCTCTGCTAGGTTCAACACTTTTTCTTTTGCCGGATTCAATAAAAGTTCTTTGCCATTGGCTCTTTCTATGAAAACTCCCAATGCTGTTTCACCATGTGACTCAGCATGGGCTTCTAATTCAGAAAAAGAGGCCGTAGAACCGTCGATGGCGTATTCCTCGATTTTCCGAAAAATCATTTCCGGACCTCCTACTGTGAAGAGCTCATTGTAAATGCTATAAAGCTCCCTTTGTATGGCGATACCTGCCAGAAGGTGACTTAAGACCAAGGGGCTAATGATCACTTCACTTTGGAATGGTTTTAATAGAGACTCGTTACTTGGATCTGCCAACTCCAATAAGATGGAGGGGTTTTTTACTGATCGCTCCAAAACTTCTTCCAAGAGTACAAAGCCAACCATTGTTCTTGCATCTGCTTCTTCCTCTTCCTCCATCCGATCGCTACTTAGCATTAATATATGGTCAAAAGTTTCCGCTTCAATTCTTTTGATCACAGACTCTCTTACATAGTCTGCCACTATATGATCAATCTCAATTCTATCCGGAAGCTCACTGACAATGCCAAAATCCTTTTTTCTGTCTTGAAGTGGTTTCAAAGAGACAAGTCTAATAAAATAGGTTTCATCTTCGTAGGTTGTCAATTCTTTGATTAGCGAAGGAACATGTTCATTCCAGCCCAAAATCAATATTCTAATAACACCGGTCTGCTCTTCCACAAGCAATGGTCTTTTTTCAGAAAATGGCAAACTGCTTTTCTCAAGCGTTTCCAAATCCGGTTCCAGGTCAGAAAAATCCTGGGTGATTAAAATTAGCTGATCTCCTTCTTCTATTAATTGCTTTCTGTCAGGATTTAAATTAGGGTAAAAGCTTCCTTTCTCCTCCCTTACTATTCCCAATACGATGGCTTTGGAAAAAGCCTTTTTGACAGTACCAAATGAGTGGTTTACGGTTTCGGGAAATGCCTTTGTGAAAATATTGTTTTTTGTCAATTGAGCCAATAGCTCATTGTAAACCTGAGAAAGCCCCGGGTGACGAATGTTTTGTGCCATCAGCCGACTGATAATCGCATTGCTACCAACAACCTCAAGTGGGCCACTGTATGACCTGTAAGCAGCATTAATTTTATTGTCATCCTGAATTTCTGCCACCACATAAGGAAGCTTGCTAATGTTAAATTTTCTTGCTTCAGCATTCAGTGAAAGCAAACATTTAATGGTTTCGATGTCCGGATTGATCAATTCCTTTCGGTCATAGGCCAGACTGGGAATAATGATTACAGAGGCATTCAAAGCATCTACTCTCCGCAAATGTTCCCTGTCAATGGCCATTCCTGTCCTTAAAATTATTTCATGCGCCCTACGGCCAATCATGGGGTTGTCCTTGAGTTCCTGCATTTGAAAAGGGCTCACCTCTTCAGAAAGAATAATCAGTTGTAATTTTTTAATATTTAACTTGTCAAAAAGCCTCTTTAAGCTTGCCGAAGATTGAAAAATTTCTGCTGCAATATGAATGGTCCGGTTGGACCATCCCAATATGACCAAGTGATTATTGGCTGTCACAGGTGTTAGCCCCTGTTCCAAGTGCCTGATTTTTCGGTTCATCCATGTGGTAATAATCGCAACCAGAGAGCCTAGAAAAATAACATAGCCGGCAAGGGTCAATAAGGTGGAAATAAAACGCCGCCAATTTCCTTGATCGTCTCCCAAATAACCGGGATCGGTGAGCCTTAAAAAGGCCCACCAGATGGCTTCACCTAAGGTTTGGCTAGGGCTATTGGTAGGAACGACCAACAAGCCACCAATGATTGAAATCATACCTATCAAAGCAGCTACGACCAGCAATTGGTACTGGGCACCCTTCACCAACTGCCTTTCAAGGGTAAATAAAATCTTTCGCCGAATTCTAGGTCTTTTTAATCGCATAAATTACTATGAAAGGAATCTTTGTCCGCTTCAATATAGAAATTAAGTTAGAATAAACGATAAAGATTATTGTGGTAAACTGTGGCCTTTAAATTTTTGGTGCCAATTCTAATAGTGAAGTAAATCAACTTTAAGAGGGATAATAAATGGTAACCCGGAATATATAGTAGTTGTTCCTCTTCCTGAAAAAACCTTTCCTAAAAGTAAACCAGAACAAGCTGAGGATATAAGGGAAATCCATAGCCTCTCAGGTCAAAGTCACATTAACCATTCAGAAAAACACCTTAGAAGCCTTGCTTTAGTACAAAAATGCCGGAACAGTTTAGACTATTCCGGCTTTTGGTTGGTTTCAACTGACCCAAATATCTTCCATCTATATTTGATTTTGGGAAGGAGTATGGGCACAATGAATGTGTTACTCAACTTGAGGTTTTGCCTACTCTGCTGTTTGGTCTCCCTCAGTCAATCTGAAATTGCTTACCGTTTTTCCCTCCAGGTGTTTGCTCCATTTCTCTAGCAATGGTTTTTCTAAAGAAAGCTCTCTGTACTCATCAGGGTTCATTATAGGCAAACCTTTTACAATTGGGTAAATCCTTTTGCATTGAGTGCAATGGAGCCAGCCTTCTAAAACGCGCTTCTCGGTGTCTTCTGTAATTGTAGTAAGCGTTAAATCGGCTTTATCAAATGGACAACATAGTTTATTTATAGTGGATAATCTCATGATTGATTCTTTTGAATTGAATTAAAATAATTTTGTAGGGCCATCACGGGGTTTTCATTTTGCATCACCCCGGATATGATGGCAATTCCCGAATAGGGGAGTGCATGCAACTCATTTAGGTGCTTGGTCTTAATTCCCCCTGCTAAAAAAACAGGAAGGGCTGTAATTTCAGCAGCTTTCCTAATGGAGTCGAAACTAACCAAGTCACAATGTTGCGTGGTGGATGTAGGGTAGACGGAGCAAAAAGAAACATAGTCGAAGCCCAGGCTGTCTGCCTGATGGATCAGATTCATGTCATTATTTACAGTCAATCCTACCAAATGATTCTTTTCGGCAAATTCAGGGATTCTGGATAGATTTACCGGAATGCTGTCCAAATGAATACCATCAGCATGGCTCAGCTTCAGCAAATCCCATCGGTTATTTACCAATATTGGAAAATCATAAGCAGCAGCCATATTGACTACTTTGTTGGTAAATGCCACCGCATCCTGCTTTTCCCCAAAATGATCCCAAATTTGAACGGCAATTAGTGGGAAGGTAAACAACTGCTCTAATATAGAAAATAGCTCGTCTTCAGTTTTGTCTGATGGGTCAATCACCAGATAAATCCCTTTTTCCGCTTTCAAGTTTAATTTTTTCATTTCCATCCTTTTTTATACGCTTCATAAAATGCAGCCCAATAAGGATCGACAGATTGATAGGGTAAAGGGGTAAGTTTGTCTTCCTTTTGAAGCAAAATACCTTGCCCTGCATCAGTCAGCCGGCCAATTTCAGCACAAGGAATATTTTCCGCATCCAACCGGTCAATGATTTCTTGAACTTTATCTTTTTTGCAAGCGATCAACATGGCTCCTGCCCCTATGCAGTGATTTGGATTCAGTTCAAAAAGTTGACAAACAGCCTTTTGAACTTCGCCGACAGGGATCAATTGTTCTTCTATTACTGCACCACAATTGGCTGCTGTGGCCATTTCGTAAACAGCTCCCAAAACGCCACCTTCCGTAACATCATGCATGGCCGTGACAGCTTTGTTTTCAGGTTTACCTCTAGCCACCAGCGCATCTTTCAAAGAGCTAGTCTGGTAAAATGAGGCTGCTGTTTGCCGGTAAATTTCTTTCCCAAGTTTGTTGGAAACGGTTTGGGGAAAGCACATGCCCAGAATAGCAGCAGAGGAAATAGCAGCGCCCTTGGTTAGCAGTAAACTGTCTCCGGCCCGTGCTTTGGTACTGGTTAAAATTTGCTCCAGCGGTGCAATACTAATAAAGGTTCCTCCTCCGGCAATGGTGGAGTTTTGTCCTTCCACAAAACCGGTATGTCCTCCGGTGATGTTCACTCCCAAGGCAGTGCAATATTGATGAATGTATTGCCAATACACTTTAAAATCCTCCTGACTAAAAGTAGCCGGTAAATTCAAAACAAACTGACCGAATTGAGGCGCGAAGCCGGTGGTGGACATGTCATTGGCCATCAGGTGAACTGATAGCCAGGCTGATTCTTGTAAACCCAAGCTAGGAATCAAGGATAGTGGATCACTAGTGAGTGCCATGCCTTGGTCTCCGGCCAAGGCCACCACAGATACATCAATGCCAAAGCCGGGTTTCACCCGAACATCTTCATTGGGTTTTCCGCAGCGTGAGGTAATAAAATTACCCAACAAATGTTCATCAATCTTTCCTGGTTTTTCGCTCATTTATTTGACATCATTGAACTGAACATAAAGACCAAAGAAATCCCCGTAGGGCATGTTCCATTGTTGGACAGGAAACCACTTAGGCAAACCGGTGCAAGACCAGGTGATGGTGTAGTCTCGCCCTTGCAATGCCTCTTCGATGATTTTGATAAGGTGTTTTGGGGTGTAAAAGGTAGCAGTAACATAAAAAGGATTCTTACCGAATGCTTGCTGAACCCTACGTCGAAGAACTTTGGGAGAGTTTTTGTTCATCATCCCCATGGCTATACCGTATTTTCCAACCCTTGCTGCTTCACGGATTACCTTGACCGGATCTTTGTAGTATTCGAAAGTGGTAATAAAGGCCAAAGAATCAAAAGTATGGTCTTTGAAAGGCATATGGTGTGAATCTGCCATCACCAAGTCGCCGTCAAACAAATGAATGGCTTGTGATAACATCAAAGGGGAGATGTCTGCTCCGGTGGACTCAATGCCTATTTCTTTCCACCATCTTGTAAATCTTGTGGTACCACAGCCAAATTCCAATAGGGTTTTTACCCTTTTGTCTTTGGTGACCAGCTGTTCCATTACTTTTTTCTGCCAAACTTCAGCTCTTTTATACCTGCCCTCATACCAAAGTTCATAAGTATCCGTATGGTCTCTGTTGAAGAACCACTCAGGTCTATTTTGCCAGTTTCTTTGTTGTTGTGGGATCAGCCCCATTTTTTGTTTTTCTATTTCCATTTTGTCATTTATTTAAAAAAAAAATTCGACCGGATAAAACCAGTGGAATGTAGCTTCAAATCACAAAAGGAAATCTGGCTTGCATCCCTACGTTGGCATTATCCAAATCAGGTTTCGGGTATTATCTCAGCCGGATTAAAATCCAGCACCCCGTGCATTCAATATGGTCACAAAGATATTGAATAACCTATGTAAAGCAAGAAGTCTTGGCTAAGCCTTTATTTATGTAAATACTGAATTAGAAATAAATTAAGGAGAAATCATGTGTGTTTTTAATATTTTCGATAAATTAGATAGTTGTTTAAGGATTTTTGAAATATAAGATTAGATACATGTCCACGTTAACAAAATTTATTACCTGGAAGAAAGGTAACACAGTAGTTTCATGGGTACTTTTTGGCTTGTTGGTTCAGGTGATATTTAATCGAAAGAACGTACCGAAACATATAGAAGTGCTGGATGATACGCTTACCCATCATTGTTCCAGGACCAAAAGAAACCGCTGGGTGAGTTTTATCAATTTTATGGTGACGCCCAGATTCGTAAGGAGGCTGATTGAATCCCAATTGAATAAAAATATGGTGGACCATGAGCGTGTGTTTTTGTCGCTCGATAAAGAATTGACCAAGGATGATTTTTTTGATAAGGATAAGCCGCATCGGCAAAAGTGGGGCAATTGGTATGGCAACCATTCCTCAGAACCCTTGCGATTTTTTGTACCCGGAAATGGGGATTATAAAAACTTTTCTCCTGAGGGGGAGTTCTGCAATTGGTATGATTACAAAGGTTTGACCGAGGTAAGTGAATTGGTGAAAAATGCCGAGAAAGAAAATAGAAAAGTCCGAGCCGTAGGTTCCGGTCATGCTTTGACGGCAGTGGCTCAATGTGAAGATTTCTTGGTTTGCACCCAAAACATGAACATGACCCAACGGCCTGCCAAAGAATGGATAAAAGAGGAATATAAGGAGGGGTTCGATGTAGAAGTGAATTATGGAAATAAAAAGTCTTTGGAAAAGCACTACCTTTTCGAAACAGGGGGTGGAACCAAGATCAGGCACCTAATAGAAGCCTTGACCCATCATGGCTTTGCTTTGATTAACCAGGGAGGGTCCAGCATACAGTCGATTACCGGAGCAATTGCCACCTCTACCCATGGTTCGGGCATAGGGATTGGTCCGGTCTCAGCTTTTGCCAAGTCAATGACCATTGTAGGTAAAGGAGGCAAGATCTATCGCGTAGAACCTACGGATGGGATTACCGATCCGGAGGCATTTAATAAGGACCAAGAGGTAAAAAAATATGGCATAGAATTGATCCAGGACGATGAAAAGTTCAATGCGGTTATGGTTGGTATAGGATCTATCGGGATTGTTTTCTCCATGATTCTGGAAGCCCAACCCAATTACCGGCTGTATGAGGAACGGAAAAGGTACAATTGGGAGGAGCTTAAAGCAGAGATGCAAAAAGAGGATTTACATCATTTCATTAATCAACACCGACATTTTGAGGTGTTGATCAACCCCTATTGTGACCTTTCTGCAGAAACTGAAGAGGGGAAAAAAAGAAAATGTTTGGTAACCACCAGAAACTATTGTGAAAAATCCAATAGGAAACAGGCCGGCAGGGAGCGGAATTATATTTCTTCATTTATATCAGGAATAGCCATTTCTGGAAGGCTTTCCCCTTGGGTATTCAATAAAAACCACCAGTCCATTCCTGCCATGACCAATAACTCCATTCATCGATTGATTGACCATAGCGGTGATGAAGGCGGAGGTTTTGAGGACGACTGCCGTTTTGTCTTGGACCAGGGCTTGGGAGAGTTAAAATTTTATGGCTATGCCGTAGAATTTGGTTTTCCATTGGAGCGGGTTTTTGATGCAGTAGATTTGATCATTAAGGTTTGTGAAGAGGCTCAGGCCTACCATCACTTATTGGCTGCTCCCTTTTCATTGCGATTTGTTAAACAATGTGATGCCCATCTATCCATGATGAATCAGCACGATACCTGTATGATTGAATTGGTAAGTGTGAAAGGAGTAACCGGCAGCCTACCGCTATTTAGGCGTTTAGAAAGAGAATTGTTGGATTTCGGAGCCATACCACATTGGGGGCTTTCCGTAGAGCCCTGGTACAGAGCAAGGGTTGAAAAAGCTTTTCCTAGATTTAAAGACTGGGAGCTGCAGCAGGCCTTTTTTGGCGGAGATACTTTCAAAAATGCATTTTTGGAACGGATTCAGGATTCATAATTTCTATTCGGAGTGGTTGTTTAATTATATTGTTTTCAAGTTTCGGAATCCCTTTAAAGTAGCTTTGATACCTAATTGCCTAAACCTATGATAGGATAAGGCCTATGATAAGAGGAATTGTTCAACCCGCTATCGGGGTTGAGGAATAGGTGTGGAATTGGCCGTCCACGGGTTTCACCCGTGGCTATTGTTATTGAAGTCCTTTAGGCTTCTTTCGATTAACTTCAGTTCGATTCTATACTTACTGGTAAAATTAGGTTTATTTAGTCAAGCAGTTCCTTTCCTGAAATAGACACAGGAAGGACAGATAAGGTAAGACCCCCTATTTTTAAAGAGGGACAAAGGGGGGACGATCCCAATTCTCTGGAGATTCCTTCGACTTTCTCTACACAAAGCCCCTGCAAAGTCTCGGAATGACGAGGAAACGCGTCACTGCGAACCCTTAGGGGAGGGCAGAGGAGAGGCAAGGGTGTGGCAGTCTCGCTATTGTTGAGATTCCATCGACTTTCTCTACGAAAAGCCCCTACAAAGTCTCGGAATGACGAATATATTAACTTCCGCCTTGTAGATTTTCGGCGTTA
>NZ_CAXBOC010000156.1:0-10316 GCF_963976465.1 uncultured Cyclobacterium sp.
CTGGGAAGGTGTCAAAAACCCTGTATTTAGGAGGCTTATTGCAATGTTTAATCTCCCCAAATCTTCAAGCTGAAGAGGGAGTAAGCATCGCAGAAAGAAGCCCTGACAAAGCCACCTTTCCCTACTTGCACACAGCAATTGAAGATCTCAAAAATGTTTCCGGAACTGTTACTGACAATCAGGGTGAGCCTGTTCCCGGTGCAACCGTGGTCATAGAAGGATCCACTACGGGTACCGTAACAGATATCGATGGGAAGTTTAGCCTGGATGTTCCTGATGGTGCAGTACTATTGATTTCTTTTATTGGTTACGAAACGCAAAGAATCAATCCCGGTAATCAAACAAACCTTAGCATTACCTTGGTGGAAGATGCGACTTCTTTGGATGAAGTGGTTGTAGTGGGATATGGCGTTCAAGAGAAAGTAAATCTTACAGGAGCCATTTCCACGGTTGATTTTGACGATGAATTAACCAATCGCCCCTTGACCAATGCCTCCCAAGCCTTAGGGGGAACTGCATCCGGTGTTTGGGTAAGTCAAAACTCAGGAAAACCTGGCAGCGATGGTGCGCAAATTAGGGTAAGAGGATGGGGAACCCTCAACAATTCCAATCCACTGATCATTATCGATGGTGTTGAAGGTTCTTTCAATCAATTGAACCCCAATGATATTGAAAATATTTCTGTATTGAAAGATGCTGCAAGTGCTGCCATTTATGGTTCCAAAGCTGCCAATGGAGTGGTCTTGGTGACCACCAGAATGGGTAAAAAGAATGAGGCAATGCAGATAAATGTAAACTCCTATTTTGGCGTGCAATCTTTGGGCAGAAGGTATGATGTGATCAATAACAGTGCTGAGCACATGGAACTAACCAATACTGCTTTAATGAATGAGGGGTCTACGCCACTTTTTTCAGATGAACTGATTGCTGAATTTAGAAATGGAACAGACCCTTACAAATATCCCAATACAGATTGGTTTAAGGTAATCTTTAATTCAGTCAGTATTCAGGAACACAATATATCTATCCGTGGAGGTTCAGAGCAATCCTCCTCCTTTCTCTCATTCAATTACCTCAATCAGGATGGTATGGTGCCCAATACTAATACGGAGCGCTATGGGTTGAGGGCAAATATTACTTCCAATGTAAAGGATTGGCTGACAGTCAGTGGTCGCTTCAATTATATTCACAAAGATTCAAATGAACCTTATGCCGACGTGACCTATGGATCCTTAGGGAGGGTATTTGAAATGTTGGGTGGTTCTGCTCCCTACATCGCCCCATATACCCGAGATGGAAGGTTTGGTTCCGTTCAGGCCATCAGTGAAGATGGGAATTTGCTGTTCGACAATAGGAATGCCTTGATTGATGCCGCCAATGGCTTAACCAATACAGAGCAGAACATCCTGACGCTAAACTTAAGCGCAGATGTAAAACTTACGGATTATCTTTCCTTTAAAACCACAGTTTCTTCCAATGGAGGTCTCAGGTTTCTAGTCTGCAAAACAATTTGTTCTCCACCTTTAACTTTAAGAAGGATTACAATGAAATCCATAGTGTTTCCGCCATAGGAGGCATACAAGTGGAGACTTTTAAAGTAAAGAACATGTTTTCAAGACGTTCTGAACCACCGAAAGAAGGATTAACTCAGGTGGATGCAGGTACTTCCGGTATTCAAGGTGAAGGAAACATGAATGGCTTCCGCATATTTTCGTATTTCGGAAGGGCGAATTATACCTTGATGAGCAAGTATTTATTTGAAGCCAACGTAAGGGCAGATGCATCCTCCAGATTTAGTAAAGCCAATCGATGGGGAGTGTTCCCTGGATTTTCTGCCGGTTGGAGATTGTCTGAAGAAGATTTTATTAAGAATGTTTCTGCGATTTCTAACCTTAAATTGAGGGCTTCTTGGGGGCAATTAGGGAATCAGAATATTTCAGGTTATTGGCCTTACCTGACTGTGATTGGTCAAAATAACAATCTAAGTTATAGTTACAATGGAAGTTTTTCTCCAGGTGCTGCTGTAACTGCTTTAGTGGATGAGAACATTACTTGGGAAACATCTTCATCTTTGGATATTGGTTTAGAGGTAGGCGTTTTGGATGATAGGATTACCTTGGAAGCGGATTATTTTAGGAAAACGACCAAAGACATTCTTGTGCAGCTTCCTATACCATCGGTGATGGGAGGAATTTCATCCCCTTTTGAGAATGTGGGTCAAATGGAAAACAATGGCATTGAGTTTATCCTGAATTACAATAACCTAAAATTTGGTAGGGATCAATTGGGTTTCAATATGGGATTTAACCTGACTTATATCCAGAATGAAGTGACCAAATTTAGAGGGGGAGACTCTCCTGACCAATTGTACCTACTTAGAGAAGGTTACTCCTTTAGAACTCTTTATGGATACAAGGCTATCGGCATTTATCAGTCAGACGATGAGGCCTTGGAACATATGCATGCCAACCCATTTACTCCTAAAGCCGGGAATTTAAAATATGAGGACCTTAACAATGATGGCAGGTTGAACTATGAAGATAAGATGGCATTGGGAAATACCTTACCAAAGTATACTTTTGGCATATCGCCAAGCTTTAAATACAAAGGATTTGACCTAAACCTTTTGTTTCAAGGGATTTTGGGAGTTAACATGTACACCCAAAATAACTTTACAGACCTGGACTGGGAAAATAGGATGATCTCCACCCGATGGAGAGATGCCTGGTCTCCCGAAAATCCGGATGCTGAAAACCCAAGCTTGAAATTCAATAATCCATGGGATAGCCACCAATCATCTTATTGGGTGAATGAGGTGAATTTTATTAAATTGAAAAATGTTCAATTGGGCTACTCATTTCCTACACCAATGGTAGAAAAATTGGGCTTACAGAAAATTTACCTTTATGTCAATGGGCAAAATATTTTTTCTATAGCCAGTGATGGGTACGAAGGTTATGATCCGGAAAGAAATACTTTCAATGCGGGTTATCGAGTGTATCCAACCCCTAGGATTCTTTCAGCTGGTATCAATTTAAATTTCTAAGGACATGAAGACCAATAAATACATTATATACTTATTGACGATCGTTTTATTATTACCATTATCAAGTTGTGATGACGATTTTCTAGAGTTTTATCCCGAAGATAAAATTACTTCAGCCAATTTTCCTCAAAATGAAGAGGACATCAAACTGTTACTTAACGGTGTTTATGCCTTGATGCGGGAAAGATCCATTTACAATGAAGGATTATTTGGTTTTGGTGTTTTAGACGGTGCAACACCCAATGCTTTTAATTGGGGAAATACACCGATCGCAAGGGCAGGAACCGGTCAATTGAATTCTAGTGATGGAAGCATTGTCAATTTTAGATGGACGAGGTCCTATGCTATAATCTTTAGGGCCAATTACCTTTTACAGGCCTTGGATCAAGTGGACATACCCGAAGAGGATAAATCCATCTACCGTGCAGAAGCTAGATTTCTACGTGGACTGGCATATTCTATTCTTGCAGAAGGCTTTGGAGGTGTACCGATTATTTTGACAGCCATCTCTACAGAAGAAGCAAGGAATATTTCCAGAGCTAGTAGAGAAGAAACCTGGGATCAGGTAATGGCTGATTACAATATGGCAATTGATAATCTTCAGGCCGAAGCTCCTGAACTAGGTAGGGCAACCAAAGGCGCTGCATTGGGGATGAAAATGAGGGCTTTACTTTATCAAGGTAAATATGAGGAAGTATTGCAAGTTATCAATGAAATCGATGCTTTGAATAAATATGGGCTTTTCCCAAGCTATGAAGGATTGTTCAGGTTAGAAAATGAAAATAACATGGAAGTGATCTTTGATATTCAATACATTTCCGGAGAAAACTCCCAAGGATCTTTGCATGACCAGTATTGTGGAACAGGTACCGGCAGCTGGACTCGTGGAAGTCGCTATGTACCAACCGATGATTTGGTCAATGCTTATGAGATGATTGATGGATCCGAGGTTGATCCCAATAATCCATATGAGGGGCGAGATCCAAGACTCGAGTTTACTGTCGTGGTACCGGGTGCCTATATATTGGGCTATAGGTTTCCTAATTATGAATACCCGGGAGGAGCTTTCAATCATCCTGGAAACCGATTAAAGCACCTTAGTGCAAGAAAATACCGCATAGAGCCTGAAGCAGATTTGCCTCCTTCCGGCCAGTCCGGCTTAAATAATATTGTCTTAAGGTATGCGGATGTGATTTTATCTAAAGCCGAAGCGATAATTGAGACCAATGGGGATATTGATGAAGCCATCAATTTGATTAATAGAATCCGGACGGAAAGGGAAGATGTGAAGATCAGCCCATTGCCTATGGGGCTTTCTCAGGAAGAAGCACGAGCAAAGCTTAGGCATGAAAGGAGAATAGAGTTTGCCTTAGAAGGGTTGTATTGGTCCGACATCAAAAGGTGGGGTATTGGTTCGGAAATTTACCCTGTCGAGGTAAAAGACCACAATGGAAATGTGATTGAAACGAAGTTTCCGGATGGATACCTTGATTTTTATCAGTTGCTTCCAATCCCTGATAGTGAAATATCATTGAATGAAAACTTGACCCAAAACCCGGGCTGGTAATAAGCATGTATTATCGGGCCCTTCCTTGGTAACACCAGGGAAGGGCTCGGATAATATTAACCTGGGGAAACTGAATAAAATAAGTGTGAAATGAATGTGTCAAAAATACTTTGCCCGCTCCTTGTTTTAACCCTTTACCTGAGTGCCTGCAATCGTCAGGAATCGAAGCTGGATCCTCCTCCAAATTTCATTGTTATTTTAGCTGATGATTTAGGATATGGAGGTCTTGGGGTTTATGGAGACATTAAGCTAAAGACGCCTAATATTGATTATTTGGCTAAAAACGGAATCCGTTTCACTGATTTTCATTCCAATGCCCCCGTGTGTTCACCTACCCGAGCTGCCCTTATGACCGGAAATTATCAGCAGCGCTCAGGTATGGAAGGCGTAATATATGTTAGGGGAGAAACAAGAAAGGTGGGGCTTGATACAGCTCAGACGACTGTTGCCAAATTGCTGAAATCGGCAGGGTATCAAACCGGAATAATGGGAAAGTGGCACTTGGGATACCAAAAGCAATACAACCCTGTTCATCATGGTTTTGATACCTTTTTTGGGTATATAAGTGGGAATATCGATTACCACAGCCATTATGACAATGCTGGAATCTATGATTGGTGGCATAACCTGGATAGTATTTATGAAGAGGGGTATGTGACCGATTTAATCACGCAGCATGCAGTGGATTTTATAAAAGATAATAAAGAAGCTCCCTTTTTTCTGTACGTTTCTCAGGAAGCCCCACATGTTCCATTTCAGGGGAGAAATGATCCGGCTTACAGGTTCCCCGGTAAGGAGTTTAGCTATCATGGCCCGGTAAAGGATACTTTGGCAGTATACAATGAGATGGTGGAGGTAATGGATGAAGGAGTGGGAGAAATCATGGATGCTTTGCGGGAAACAGGACTAGAAGAAAACACCCTGGTTTTGTTTATTTCAGACAATGGGGCGGAAGTATTTGGAAACAATGGAGCGTTAAGTGGAAATAAAGGCAACCTCCTGGAAGGAGGACATAGAGTACCGGGTATTGCCTATTGGAAGGGCAGGATTAAACCTGGAGAATCGGCCGAAACAATTATGAGCATGGATATTTTACCAACCTTACTGGAAATGAGCGGAGCTAATTTACCCGAAAAAACTAAATTTGATGGGGTTGATCTTTCCAAACACCTTTTCACGGGAGAAGCCCTTCCGGAAAGGAGCTTGTTTTGGAGGTATAGAAATCAGAAAGTGGCCAGGCATCAGGAATGGAAGCTTCTTCTTTCAGATAAGGATACCTTATTGGTGAATTTGAAAAAGGATCCATTGGAAAAACATAATCTTGCCAAGGAAAAACCGGGTATTTTAAAGGAACTTCTGGACAAACTGGGAGATTGGGAAAAAGAAATGGGGCCGGTAGAAAAGATGAAGACCATCTAAAATACCATTTGCATAAATCGAAAAATATTTACAATGTTACGTAATTTAATAGTCTTACTTGTAATCGCATTTACTACTTATCAAGGGAGCTTGGCACAAAATGAAAAGTCACCCAATATTGTGCTGCTTTTGGCAGATGACTTGGGGTATAGGGACTTGAGTTGTTATGGTAGTACTCAGGTCAAAACACCTAACTTAGACAAACTTGCTGCCAAGGGAATTAGATTTACTGATTTCTATGCAGGATCTGCTGTCTGCTCTCCCTCCAGGGCTGCTTTAATGACCGGGCGATCTTCCGTAAGGGCAGGTATCTACAGCTGGATCCACACTTCCCATAAAATGCATTTGGCTGAATCGGAATTTACGACGGCTGAATTATTGAAGAAGGCCGGCTATGCTACTGCCCATATCGGTAAGTGGCATTTAGGGTATGATCTGGAAGAAGCTTCGGGGCCCGGGCCAAATCCCGGAGATCAAGGCTTTGACCATTGGATAGCAACCGGTAACAATGCCCTTCCTTCTCACCAAAATCCGGTAAATTTTGTCCGTAATGGGCAGGCTTTGGGCGAGGTAGAGGGTTTTTCGTCTCATATCCTCGCTGATGAAGCGATAGGCTGGCTTGAAAACCGACCAAAAGACCAACCCTTCTTTATAAATCTATGGTTTCACGAACCTCATCAAAAAGTGGCCGCACCGGAAAAGTTTCTATCCGAACACAAGGATACTAATCTCCCTGCTTACTATGGCAGCATAGAAAATATGGATGCGGCAATTGGACGAATTTTGGAGGAGCTGGACAATCAAGGGTTAACTGAAGAAACCTTGATCGTTTTTATGTCAGATAATGGAAGTTGAGTGCCGGGGATATTTAGCTGGCCGGGAGTAATTGCGGAAGGGACCATAGAAAACAAGCCTGCCGGAGTGGTAGATGTTTTTCCCACGATTAAAGAAATTGTCGGAGGAGAAATTGATTCTGAAATTGTAATTGACGGTTCCAGCTTGCTTCCTCTATTTCAAGCGGATAAATTTGAACGAAGCAAGCCTTTGTATTGGTTTTATCCTCCATCCAGACCTGTTGCCGTAATCAGGCAAGGCCCCTGGAATTTGATCGCCGACCCTGAAATAGACATTCCCAGAGGGAATATGTTTCAAGAAGCGTATATTGGGATGATCAAAGAGACCAAGCTAGTTAATTTTAGGCTGTATAACCTTAGAAATGATCCCAAACAAAATAAAGATGTGTCCTCAGACAATCCTGAAGTATTCGAGAGCATGAAAAAAGAAATGATCCGGTTGCACGATGAAATTGTGGAAGAAGCGATTGACTGGAGAAGTTTCTCTTGGGACAATAATTAAATTCAAATAATAAAATATAAAAAATGAAAATTACCGGATGGAAGCACTTAGGGCTAACCTGTCTTATGTTAGGTTTAGGAATTGTGCATGCTCAAACCTTAAAGAACAGCAAGAAACCCAATATTTTAATTATTTTCACTGATGATCAGGGGTATCATGATGTCTCATATTATGGCACAGAAGATATTCAAACACCCCATATTGATGCCATTAGAAATGATGGGATGCAGTTCGATTATTTCTATACCAATTCACCCGTTTGTGCCCCCACCAGGGCTTCTTTGATGTCGGGTCGATATCCGGATCATGTAGGCGTACCCGGCTTGGTGAGGTCCCATCCTAAAAACAATTGGGGGTATTTAAATCCGCAAACTGTATTGCTTCCGGCCATGCTTAAAAAAGGTGGTTACCATACGGCACATATAGGGAAGTGGAACCTGGGATTGACGCATCCCAACCTTCCCAATGACCATGGATTTGACTATTTTCATGGTTGGTTGGAAGACATGATGGATGATTATTTGACGCATAGAAGACATGGAAAAAATTATATGCGGTTGAATGAAGAAGTTATTGATCCTAAAGGGCATGCCACCGATCTTTTTACTGAATGGTCAGTGAATTATATCCAAGAGAGAGAAAAGAAAGAAGATCCTTTTTTTCTGTATTTGGCCTACAATGCGCCTCACTTTCCAGTGCAACCTCCAAAGGAATGGGTTGATAAAGTGAAAAAAAGAGAGCCGGGTTTACCTGAAAAAAGAACCAACCTAATTGCATTTATTGAACATCTGGATGATGGTATTGGTCAGGTAATCAAAGCACTAAAAGAAACCGGGCAATATGAAAACACCCTAATTATTTTCACCAGTGATAATGGGGGGCACCTTCCTGATCTAGCAAATAACGGTTTATTGAGAGATGGAAAGCAAAGCATGTATGAAGGAGGTTTACGTGTGCCTACTGCCATCTCCTGGCCGGCTAAAATCAAGGCAGGAACTAATTCAGAACAAGTGAACTTATCCATGGATATTTTCCCTACACTTACCGAAATAGCAGGTGTTCCTTTGGATCATGATATCAATGGAAGAAGTTTTTTACCCACACTATTGGGAGAAACCATGCAGGAAGAAGCCAGGCCTTTGTATTTTGTAAGAAGGGAAGGGGGGACAAGGTATGGTGGAAAAGCCTACCATGCCCTACGATTAGGAGATTGGAAACTACTACAAAACAGCCCTTTCCAACCTATGGAGCTGTATAATCTCAAAGAAGACCCCTACGAGGAGCATAATATTATAATGGAAAATAAAGAGGTTTTTCAAAAATTAAATGCTTATTTAATGTCTCATATTCAGGAAGGGGGCAAAGTTCCTTGGCAAAAACCTGAATAGCTCAAAAAGTTTTTTATTAATTATAATATCAAGAAAAATGAAATCAAGTATCCCCGGAATAGCCTTAAGTCTGTTAATCAGTTGTATAGGTTTTTTTATTACCCCTGCAGAGGCAAGGCAAGAAGCAGAAAAGCCCAATATAATTGTGATTTTTGCAGATGACTTGGGTTATGGAGACTTGGGTGTGTTTGGTCATCCGTCTATTAAAACCCCGAATTTGGATAAAATGGCCTTTGAGGGCCAGAAATGGACCAATTTTTATGTTGCTGCTCCGGTTTGTACACCTAGTAGAGCAGGACTTCTAACCGGAAGGTTGCCTATCCGATCAGGGATGAGCAGTGACAAAAGAAGGGTGCTTTTTCCGGATTCTGATGGTGGGCTACCACAATCAGAAATAACAATAGCTAAAGCATTAAAGGGAAATGGTTACCAGACTGCGGCAATTGGAAAATGGCACTTGGGGCATAAGTCACCTTACCTTCCTACAGATCATGGTTTTGATAGCTATTTTGGCATTCCGTACTCCAATGATATGGATAAAATTGACAAAACGGATCATTTTACCTTGACGGATAATGAAAAGTTTGATGCCTATAATGTTCCTTTGATGAGGGACACTGAAATTGCCGAAAGGCCAACCGATCAACGCACCCTTACCAAGAGGTATACAGAAGAGGCAGTTTCTAAAATTAAAGCCTTTAAAGACGAACCGTTTTTCATTTATCTGGCCCATAACCTGCCACACATACCCTTGTTCAGGTCTGCAGCATTTAAAGATCAGTCTTTGGGAGGAATATACGGAGATGTAATTGAGGAGATTGACTGGTCTGTGGGTCAAATTCTTTCCACCTTAAAGGAAGAAGGGATTGCAGAAAACACCTTGGTGGTCTTCACTTCTGACAATGGGCCTTGGCATGTGTTCAAAACCCATGGTGGAACCGCCGGCCTGTTAAGGGGAGCCAAAGGTGGTACCTTTGAAGGAGGAATGAGAGAACCAACCGTGTTTTGGTGGCCTGCTCAAATCAAACCTGGTGTAGTGATGGATATGGGAACCACGATGGATCTGTTACCTACATTTTGTGCCATATCAGGTACTGCTTTGCCCGATGATAGGGTATATGATGGTTATGATATATCAGGTTTATTAAAGGGTTCAGGGAAAAGTGAAAGAGAAACAGTATTCTACTATCGCGGGCAAAGAGTATATGCCATCAGAAAAGGAGATTACAAGGCACACTTTATTACACAGTTAGAATACGGTAATCCCACTGCACATCCGGTAACTCAGCCTAAAGTAATCGTAGAGAATAAGGCCACTGTTTTAGAAACGCCTTTATTGTATAACGTAAATGTAGATCCCGGTGAACGGTTCAATATTGCGGCAGACTATCCTGAAATTATTGCAGAGATAAAAGAGGTATTGGCGGCTCACCAAGCGAGTATTGTGCCGGTGGAAAACCAACTTGAAAAGTAACCCAAATAAACCATAGAACACCCAAGATAGACTAAGCATGAAAGCCTTCTTTTCTATATTCGCCTT
>NZ_CAXBOC010000157.1:0-10312 GCF_963976465.1 uncultured Cyclobacterium sp.
TCTTTGGTACTTAGACCGGTTTCTTTTTTTAATAAATCACTTAAATAATGGGAAGAAAGATGAATGGCTTCTGAAAAATAATCAATAGAAGGAGGGCCTTGTGCCTCAAACTTCCCTTTTTTATAATAATCTTTTAGCAAAGCCTCAAATTGACTTACTATATCAATATTTTGAGCTGTTCTGGTATTGAATTGGCGCTCATAATAACGTAGACTGTAATTCAGTAGTAATTCTAATGTGCTTACTATAACCCTTTGACTGTGGTTATCGATACGCTCATCAATTTCGGTTTGAATCAATCTGACACATTCGTTCAAGGTTTTTTGTTCTGCGTCGGAAAGGTGAAGTGCTTCATGCACATCGTAAGAGAAAAAACCGAAATCATCTATCCGTTTTCCCAATTCGGTATTGCGAATTAGGTCGGGATGAATAAATAGCATCCATCCGTGAATTTCATTAAGTTGCTGTTCCTTTTGGGTGGATGTAACTTGATTGGGCGCTGTGAAAATCAACACGCCCTCATTAAAATCATAAGTGTTTCGTCCATAATCCAAGCCGCAACTGGCATCTTTTAAGGCTATGGAATACAAATCAGTAACCATCTTTTTACCGACCCATTGAGGACCTATTTCCAGTTGGCTTACATCCAAGATACTGATTAGAGGATGTGATGGCTTGGGGAATCCTAGTAATTGGTGTAGCTCGCTAATGGATTTTATATGAAATATATTTTCTTTCATTTTTTTTGTTATTTCAAGCTCAAATTTTACCGATTTACATTAAAAAAAGTAACACAAAATGCAGAAAGACTAACACATTTAAAATCAACTTAATAGTTTATTTATTACCTGATTAAATAAAAGTTAGCATTCTTCTTTTTTTATTTCAATTAATTTAACCTGGCAGAAGTTGTTTCAATAGTTTTTCTCGCTTCACCATGTAAGAGAATTGTTTCTCCTCGTTCACCACTGCTATGAACTTTTGAGATGAAATCAAGGCCTTTTTCACTTGTTTTTCAATTTCTTCGGGAGATTGTTTGGAGGGGTTGATGTTTTCTGTTATCAATACTTTATCCAGTGAGTTTTCTAAGCTTTCGGCATTCAGCCAACTTGTATGTTCTTGAGTATAGCTCGGATTCAAGGGATCTGAAGGTAAATTTACCCACTCCATTTCTTCTTCAGGGATCGGAGGGTTTTCTGGAGGAGACTGAATTTTTTTTAGAAAGTTTTCCAATAAAGTGATGCTGGACCTTGAGCTATTGGGATCATAGCTATATCCTAACCTTCCTTGATGGTTAACAATTTTGGCACCTTGGTCTAATATTAATGAATAAGCGTCCGAATATGCCTTTTCAAACCATGGAAAATGATTGGCCAATGCCCACCTTACTTTCTGCGGTTCTGCCCAGCCAATGTATTTTTTTCTGGTATCTATCGTAGATTCTAAAAATACAATTCCTTTTATTCCTTTCCTATTTTCAAAAATAATGGACATAATGTACAAGCGGGAAGCCAACCATTCTTTTCCCCGGCCTAGGTTAATGATAACATAGTCCACCTCACCGGAAGTCTCAAGAATAGCGTTAAAATTACCGGCTGTACTATCATTCACATTTGCAGCCTCTGCTTTTTGTCTCAAGTCCAATGCTCCCTGAACCACCCAATTAGGAGAGAATGCCTCTGCTTTTGCTAAATCTAAAGAAATTCCTGCAAATGATAGTCCTGTCAAGCGGCCCGACAAACTTTTAATAAATGCAGGAATTTCTTTACGAAAAAGGATTAAAACAATCAATAATACCAAAGGGTAAAGAATGGCACTGGCCAAAGCGGCAATATCTAAACTAATATTCATGTTTTTAAAGTTAAAGTTATTTCCAACCATAGGGGTTGATTTACTGCAGCACATATGGCAGTTGATAAATATTTGCCAATAAGCCCAGCAAACCTTATGGACTTATAAAATAGAGGAAATAGAATGCAGTTAAGGCTTTGAAATAGTAGTTGGTTTTATTCTGATGTGCTTAGGCATGATTGGTTTTTTGCAACATCTAAATGTTATTAATAAAAATAGGTAAAAAAATCGAAATGTTCTTACTGGAAGTGTATTATGGTGTTTTAATAAGCAAGGAGAGGACTCGAATGAATTTTTATCCGATGTTTAATTTGTCCTTATTAAAACGTCTTGTCCAATACTTTTTACTTTCCTATTTCACCCAAATGTGTATGTTTAAAACTGTCAGTGAATTTTAGCCCATAGCCAAAAATTCTATCCATTGCAGCATGGCCAAATAAAATGATGCCTGCTAAAATTAATATAGGTATGTTTACTGTGGTACCTAAGATAAATAGTATTATTGCCGTTAACTTATGGTGGAAAAAATTATATAGAAAAGCGCCATATTTAGGATTGGCTAAATAGCCTAACATTGATAAGTCCGGCAATAAAATACAAGCCGGAAAAATCCACCAGGCATAATCTAAATTAGTAAACAATGAGATTGCGAGCAAAAACTGCCCTAATTCCTCAAATTTCAATAGGATACTCATTTTTTCCGTCATGGTTTTTGAATCGTTTTGTTATTTACAAATTTCAACATATTTTATTCGATTCTCCTTGACTTAAATCAAGAACTTGTGCGCTTACGATTTCTTATTCTACTGAGGGTTTCGGCCGACATACCTAGCACAGAGGCAATGTACTGTAAGGGGACCTGGTTGAAAAGTTCTTTGTTCTGCCTATAATACAAATCATACCGCTCCTCCGCAGTCATGGAAATATGCGAAAAAACCCTGTCTTCAATCATTACAAAACACTTTACTATGAATTCTTTTTCTAAACTATTCCACTTGGGAAATTCATTACAAAGTTTAAGGTAATTTTGTTTACTAATTGTAATCAAAGAAGTATCAACCAAGGCCTGAATGTTCCAACGGTTTGACTTGTCAAAGAAAAAGCCCATCACTTCAGTGATCAAATAGTTTTCTGTAGAAATCCACTGCGTTACTTCCTTGCCATCAGCAATACTGTAAATCCTAAGCAAGCCCGATTTTATAAAGCTTAAGCGATCACATTTCTTACCTGATAAGGTGAAAAATTCATTTTTCAGAAGTTGCTCTTCTTTAAAATAAGGCTGAACTATTTCCAATTCTCGGGTGGACAACTTACCAAAATGTTCTTGTAATATTTTGTTGATTTCTTTCAAAATAAAAAATTTATTAAACTAATATAAACTTAGGGTTGTTCAGATTCCTAATGTCATTAAGTTCTTTACTTTATGATAAGTAAGGCTGGCTTTAATGCATTCTTTTAAAGCAGTCGTAGGGATTGTTTGGTCCATGGTAAAAACGATGGCACGATTTCCCTCAAAGTAAAAGTGCTCTTTATAAATCAATTTGAAAGTAGGAACCAACCTGCTGGTACATTGAAAATACATGGCATATTGATCGGGATTCTTGGGTTTCCAGTCCATTCGAAGGGTGCTACCGATTTTCGTAACAAAGCTTGGCTCTCCCCATTTCAGTGTTTCATGAAGTTCGGAAATGCCCTCCGTCTCTTTAGCAGTTTCAATTACTAATTTCCTTAGGGTGAGCATTTTTTCTTTTACATGATCCGGATAATTATTAAAAACCGTTT
This sequence comes from uncultured Cyclobacterium sp., assembly GCF_963976465.1. Classification (NCBI taxonomy): domain Bacteria; kingdom Pseudomonadati; phylum Bacteroidota; class Cytophagia; order Cytophagales; family Cyclobacteriaceae; genus Cyclobacterium; species uncultured Cyclobacterium sp. The sequence goes on from NZ_CAXBOC010000157.1 coordinate 3,634, forward strand.
CAACTTTAGGATCTGTCTTTAGCTTCATGATCAACTGATAATTAATCTTTTATTCCTACATATATATCCACTTCAGCAGCAGAAGGATTTTGGGCTTTTTCACCATAAATCTCGAAATCAGCCACATAGGATCTATTCAAGTCCATTTCAAAAATTTTCTCCCATTGTTTAACAATTAATCCTTGCATCAAATCACCCTTAGTGCTTGTTTTATAATATTTGCCTCCATCAAATGACCTGCCGATCATTCCAATCGGAATCTCATCCAGCTTGTTCACCCTACAGCCTAGAATGGTGGTATAAGGTTGAGTATGGTCACCTTCATATGCAGTATACAAGGAATAGATATCATTTTCAATTTTATTTGGGATTTTAGTAAGGGTGTTTTCTTCCATAAACCTACCCCATAAAGCTGCAATATCTTTTGAAGCTTGATCGTTTTCATTGGTTGTTTGAATCGAAATCCCTATGATTTTAAATGGCTCAATTATTACTGTCTGCATCTTTTTTTGTTTAGGTACGGTGCAAATATAATTTAGGCTTTTGACATAGGTATGTCAGGGGTAGTCAGGTATTTTTTTCTACACTGTTCTAAGTATTCTTCTAAAGTTATCTTATGTGGCTGAAATTTAACCGGTAATATTTCGATTTGCTGTATACAGTCCAATCTGAATGCGCGAAAATCATTTCTTAAGTGGCAATAAGCAATAAGAATCCAATGCCCTTGCGTAGTATAAAGTGCAAAGGGTTCTATTTCTCTATGGCTTAGAATATTGTCTAATGATAAATATTTGATCCTTACCAATTGATAATTGGTGATCGTAGATTGGAGTTGGATAAGGTAATTACTGGTTATATTTTTCTTATGGTTATCCCTTACCTGAAGTCTGCTGGAGAGAAATTCTGTCTTGTCCTTTTGACTGTATTTTAAAACAGCTTTTATTTTAGTAATGGCACTTTCGAACTGAGTAGTTAGAGAATAGTCTTTGTTATTTCTTACCAATTGTTCTGCAGTGATAAGGGCATTGGCTTCTTCTTGGGTAAATAAAACCGGGGGGATTTTATAACCTTCCATGATAGAGAAGCCTTTTCCTTCTACGGTTAAAATAGGAATGCCTGATTTTTCAAGCGTTCGAATATCTCGATATATTGTCCTTATGCTTACCCGATGCTTATTGGCAATTTCTTTCGCTGTAACAATTTTTCCTGCTTGCAATTGAGTCAGCATTGCCGTTAATCTAGCTAGTCTTGGTTTATCTGCTGCCATTGCTGTAGGTTTTATCTAGATATACCTTTGTTTATATTAAATCCTAAAGTAAATATAACTAAAAGAAATCGTCTGTGGTATAACCTCAGCCATGTGGAGCGAATAATTTTGACAGGTTGACTTTAGTTTGAAATTCACACAAATAAAGAATAATGCGTTTCGGTGAATACTTATTTTTTTCTAGAGAATGGTTTTCCTATTTATTGGGAACCTAATTTTGAAAAAACCAGGCATAAAAGAATCCTACTTTTATGCCTGGAATGTATTTGGTGGAATATTTAAAATTTGAACTCAATCACCCCTTTTATAAAAAAGGGTGTTCCGGGAGTAAAATGAATTTCCTCTACAGGGCTGGATTCATTTTGCAATTTGGATTCTGTTGCGAACTGCGTTTCGTTCCATGCGGTATCAAATAGGTTTTGAACCTGAAAACCAAAGTCCAATCTTTTCCATTTATAGCCCAAATTAAGATCTACTACGGTATAACCTTCAGCAACGATGGAATTGTCTTCATTGGCAGGCCTGTCTTTGATATGGCGTAGATTTGCCCCACCATATATGCCGGATTTATGAATGGCATTCAGTCCACTTTTAAGTATAAAATCCGGAGCCAATGGGATATAATCCTGCCCATCTTCTTCTTCAATTGCTCTGGCATGGGTATAATTGGTGTCAAAATTCCAAAATAACCATTTCAATGGCTGGTAGCGAATACTCAAATCTACTCCCTGCCTTCTGGTTTTTCCACTTGGTTCCACTATACCTGCATCCCCCACATAAACAAATTCTTGCTCTAAAAATAAATACCAATAGGCGGCATTAAGGAGAAGTTTAGGTACAGGTTTCCAAAGTAGGCCTGCATCATACCCGTAAGCTGCCGGTAACGTTTCTTTTGCAGCTTGAGAAAGAATTACTCGGGTGTCATTGGAATGAAATCCTTTACCTCCTTTCAAATACAATTGGAGGTTTGGGGTGTAATCATACAATACATTCAACTTTGGGCTAACAATGGTTTTTGTAGAGGTTTGGGTTTGGTAAATTTCCTGTAAAGCATCATTGTATTGAAAGTCAAAATAATCTATCCTAAATGATGGATTAAAAGTCCATTTTTTATAGTAAAAATTGGTGTTGAGGTAGCTTCCAAAATTGGTTTCATTGATGTCCCCAAATTGTATCTGAGATAGGGTCATAGTACGGTTCAAGGTGTGAGAAAGCTCATTGTTATTGCTTAGGTCATTCCTTAGATTGATACCTACTTGAACAGTAGCCTTTACATCTTTTAAATCAAATGATTTAAAATATTCACTGGTAAGACCATAAATTTGCCGATCTTCTTTTTGTTTGATTTGGTCCCCGTTGACCGGGTCATCTAGGAAAAAGGTGAAATTTGAAAACAATTCGAAATCATACTTACTGTAATACAAACTGCTTCTTATGTAGGAATCATCCGTTAAAACTTTCTCATAATTGACCAATACATTTGTTCTTCCGGTATTTCCACCCTCAGTATCATCTATGGCTCCAAAGCGACCAATCAAACCTGAGTCAACGGCTCGCTGGGGAATTTGTCCTGAGGCATCCCACTTACTTGAAAGATGAGAGAAAGTGACACCTATTTTATCTAAAGGTGTAATATTGCCGGTGTACTTTCCAAACAAATTGATCCTTTTGAAATTTTGTGGACTATCAAAAGGACCATCTGTGGTTAGATGCTCTGCGGCAATGTAGGCATCATGTTTTGCAGTATTCAATACATCAAACATCCCCAAAATTCGGTTGGTGCTGAATTGCCCTTTCTCTAATTTTATACTGCTGTTTTCTAGGTTTCTTTTGGTTTTAAAATTCACATATCCCGCCGTTGTAAAATTACCTTTATCGGCGTAATACGGTCCTTTTCCAAAATCTATATTGTCCACGGTTTCCGGGATAACAAAGTGCAAATCCGCATATCCTTGACCATGGGCATGGGAAACCATATTAACCGGCAAACCATCTACCGTAATACCTATATCTGTTCCATGATCAATATCGAAACCTCGTAAAAATATCTGCTCAGCTTTTCCTCCTCCGGCATGTTGACCAATAAAAAGTCCCGGGACCTGTCTCAAAATGTCTTGAGATGAACTTACCGGATTCGTCTTCAGATCTATTTTAGTAATTAGGTGTAAGGCATTTGTTTTTGGAGAAATTACCACTCCTTCCAAGGAAATCTCTTTTTCTTCCATTACTACAGAAAGGGGAGCGGTCAAAGATTGAACAACTGTGTATTTAGCTTCATATCCAATGTGTGACAATTTAAGCGAATCTCCAACTGAAAAATTTTGAAGCAGGAATTTACCATTTTCATCCGAATGGGTGTGATTCTTTGTGGTAAGATTCAATATTTGGGCATTGGTAATCAACTCTTTCTTGTTGTTCAAAACTGTACCTTCTATGCTTTGTCCAAAAAGGTTGGTTTGGAATAAAATTAGTAATAAAACAATAAATAGGCACTTCATAAGGATACTTGTATTTGACTTTTATAATTAAAATAACTTGAGCTTACTTTTTTGGAGACTTGAAAAATCCAATGTTTAAAATCAATACTAAAAAACAACTGAAAAGACCATATTTAACTAGGTTGATAAAGGGTTTTTTAGTTACTGGCACAAAGGTAAGTAGCCAAAAAAATATTTTCACTTGGGGAATGTTAAATAACTGTGTTTTTATTTTAAGGTCTTACACCCAAATTTAGAAGTAATTGCTGACCATTATAGTAGGTATATTGTAAAGTGACAAAATGAGAAGGGTTACTCTTTAGAGATGTCAATAGTGAGGAGAATGCCTTGCTATAAAAAATGAAATTTTACCAACGGCTATTTACCCAATCATTTTGCGCTCTAGCAGAAAGAAAAGTCCAGGCCACAATTCTACCGGACTTATTACTCGTACCCATGGGAATTGTTTTGTACATTTTTGCACCTACTTTTTCCAGCGTTTTATAAATTGATTTAAGGTTTGATTGTTTGGAAACAAGAGATGAAAACCAAAAAACATTATTTTGAAACCTTTGACTTTCATTAATCATTTGTTGAATAAATTTTAGTTCGCCACCTTCAACAATTAGTTCTTGGGAAGTACCTGAAAAATTAAGATGTGGTGTTTTTGCTTTTTTGCCACTTAAGTTTTTTACTTTTCTTAAATTCCCTTTTTGTGCTTCAGCTGAAGAGGAATGGAAGGGAGGATTACAAATAGTCAAATCGTATTTATCCTCAGATCTTATGATTCCATGAAAAATGGCTCTTGAATTTTCTTGAAGCTCCAATGCTATTTTATTGGTTAAAATAGCATTTTTATTAACGATATTTTGGGAGGAAGCAATTGATTTTGGATCAATATCCGTTCCGGTGAAATGCCATTCATAACTCGTTATACCAAGGATGGGATATATACAACTGGCACCCACCCCAATATCCAAACAGTTTATTTTATCGCCCATGGGAATTTTACCTTCATTACTATTCCCTAATAGATCAGCCATATGGTGCAGATAATCTGCTCTTCCGGGAATGGGAGGACATAAGTTTTCTTCTGGAAATTCCCAATAGCTTATATCATAATAGTGATTTAGAATTGCTTTATTTAATAATTTTATAGCCGCTGGATTGGAAAAATCTATGGTGAGGTTGCCTTTCTTACTAGAGGTCAAGTGATTTTTTAATGCCGGTACCACCTTAGCCAATGCATCAATATCATACCTTTTAAGGTTTTTATTTCTGGGATGCAGTCTTCCTTTATCTTGATTTGGCGAAGTCATGAATTATTGGTTTTTCATAGATCTAATTCCTTCATACACAGTAATGGCCACGGCATTCGCCAAATTTAAACTTCTAATATGGGGGGAGTAGATGGGGATAGTGTAAATCAAGTCCCTGTTTTTCTCTATGATACCCTGCGGTAAGCCAGTAGATTCATTGCCAAAAACCAAAAACATGTCTTCTTGGTAATCAATTGAACAGTAATCTTTGGTTCCATGACTTGAGAAATAAACAAAATTCTTTCCTGCATTTTTTTCATAGAATTCATTAATGTTTTCATAAATGAAAAGCGGCACATGCTTCCAATAATCTAGTCCTGCTCTTTTTAATCTTTTGTCACTTAATTCAAACCCGAAAGGTTTTACAAGGTGTAAAGTTGAGCCGGAAGCCAAACTCAATCGGCCAATATTCCCTGTATTCGTGGGTATCTCTGGCTCGATTAGTACAATATTTAATCCCATTATTTTTATGTCTTTTTTCTAACGATGTGTAGATCAGTAGCCCAGCAGGTAGGTGGGGGTGCTTTCAAATTTATCTTGAAATACTTGACCCGAATATCCAACTAGCCAGCTCTTCTTCGGATTGTAAATTTCCCGTTAACAGGGTAAAGCCTGTAAGAATCCGATGGTGTAATCCGAGTTAATCTATTTAAACTGTTAAAATAATAAAAAGCAAGTTACCTACGAAAATGTAAATAAGCATTCAAAAAGCTTGGTTAATTGTTTAATCGTTCCAGAATTTGCACGATTTCAATGACTTGGTTTATTTCTAAATCCAAAGGGTTATAGCCTTTGTATTTAAGCTCAATGCCATTTTTTGGTTCATTGTATTCAATGCTCAATTCTGAAGAATCAATTTTCCAAAGGAAAGTATTTTGATTTTCGACGAATAATTGGGCTACATAGGGCGTTTTTACATAGTTTTCATCCTCCCATATTTGCTGTGAAAGACTTGTTAATAGTTGAATGAGATCCTGGGTATCGCTAGGTGCCAATAGACAGTGATCCCCATTTTCATAGTCGAGTTGTAAGCGTATCTTGTAATCATTTTTATCAATAACGATGTTTCCTTTCTTGAGAAACAAATTGAATACTCGGTTTTCCATTTAGTTTATCCCTTGAGGTGCCCACATCTTTAAAAATTTGAATTTTTTTGGGTATTCTTTTCTTGGACAGAAAGCCAGGCAAACCTCCTTGTCGCCTAGGCTGGACTCCGTCATCACAATGTGTTCGGGTTCAGTTTTAAGCTTGTTAAATGTAGCCTCATTTACCAAACAAACTACTTTTTTAAATACTCCACTCATCCATAGTTTCATTTGCTCATTTTCCTCAAATTTTTTATAACAAGCCAAAGATGCATGTGCCGTAATGACGGGAATTAATTTATCCGGGATATTGTCTTTTACAATAATATACATTTTCATAAATGCGAATGATTTGGAAGCTATTTCCCTTTTAACTGCTCAATTGCATAATACAATCGGTTCTGGGCACCTTCTTGGGAACCGAATAGGGTGCGTGACAATTTACCCTCTTTTGAAATTAAAACCCATTGAGGGGTGCCGGATGAATCAAATTGGTCATAAACCGTTCTTCCATTGTCTATAAAAATTGGA
>NZ_CAXBOC010000158.1:0-10306 GCF_963976465.1 uncultured Cyclobacterium sp.
ACTTATCCTAAAGATGGTAGTTTTAGAATTGCAAAAGAATTTGAAACAAATTCAATAGTGCCGGGTGAGCCATCTTATAACAAAATAGAAATATGTAATTGTGTTTAGCATATTGCTTGATCTTTTGATATGAAGTTTAATTGCCAATATATATTAGGTTTGAGTAGTATGTTTTGGAGTATTTTAGTATAATTAAAAAAAGTATAAACTATAAAAATAATTTATGGTGAAGAGGTTTACTAAATTCAATAACTGGTATCATTTAATTATACTGTGTTTCCTGATAGGATCCATGGTTCCAGATGCGTTGGCCCAAAGCAGAAGGGTCACAGGTAAGGTTACCTCCACGGGAGATGGCCTAGGAATTCCCGGAGTAAATGTATTGCTTCAGGGAGGTCAGACAGGCACAGCCACAGATGTCAATGGAGAGTACTCCATAACTGTGCCCGACAACAATTCGGTATTGGTTTTTTCCTTCATTGGTTTTGAACCGGTAAATGAAGTGGTAGGTAATCGATCTGTAATCAATGTTTCACTTTCAGAAGACGCTTCTGAAATGAATGAAGTGGTAGTCACTGCTCTCGGAATAAAGAGGGAGGAAATTTCTTTAGGTTATTCCATCGAACGTGTGGAAGGAGAAGAAATGACCAGAGTGGCGCAAGAAAGCTTCCTGAATGCCATGGCTGGTAAGGTGGCCGGTGCTACCATCAGTACAACCGGCGGTACGGGTTCTTCCGTAAGCATGGTTATTAGAGGAGCCACTTCGCTGAGTACTGATAACCAGCCATTATTTGTAGTGGATGGTGTCCCGATTGCCAATACGCTAAATAATGTCTCGTCGGTTGGCTCTGAAAACAGGGTCGATTATGGAAACGCGATTTCGGGGCTTAACCCTGATGATATTGCAGATATATCTATACTGAAAGGACCAAGTGCCGCAGCTCTTTATGGGTCCAGAGCAGGAAATGGAGTGGTTCTTATTACCACCAAAGGAGGTAATGTAGACCGATTAACAGTCAATGTAAGTACCAATACTGTTTTTGATGTGCCTTATAAATTTCTTAAATGGCACAGTAAATTTGGTGCAGGACAGTATTCTGCGATTCCTGTAGATGTTAGTGGTAATCCATTGACCAATCCTTTTGGCAGCTTGGTTCAAGAAAACGTAAATGCTGCCTTTGGGGCAGAGTTGGACAAAGGCTATGAGCAGGTGCAATGGAACAGCCCCTTGGATGAAAATGGAAACCCCATAGCGATGCCTTTGGTTTCCTACCCTAACAATGCACAAAATTTTGTACAAACAGGTATTACCTCTTCCAATAGTTTTTCAATTGCCAACAGCAATGATGCCATGAACTATAGGATCTCTTATTCCAATATGCGAAATAAAGGTATTATACCCAATTCAGACTTGTTCAGGAATACCTTGAATATTAATTCCAATATTAAGGTAAATGATAAGTTGAATATCAGTACCAATATTGATGTTAGCCGAAACAATTCCAATAATAGACCTGCGGGAGAACGTGGAACCAACCCTTTACAGTGGGCTTATGAAACCTCTCCACATGTTAATATTCTGGATCTGGAGGATTATTGGCTTCCGGGACAAGAGGGATTGGAACAAAAAACCATGGATGCGGCGTATGATGTGAGATCGACAAATAATCCATATTTCCTTGCCTATGAAGTGAACAATAGCTTTAAAAGAGACAGGGTTTTTGGAAATGTAAAAGCGGATTGGCAGATTTCTCCATCCTTGAACTTCTTTGCCCGGTATTCCTTGGACTTATACAATGAAACCAGAGAAAGTAAAATAGGCAGGAGTTACAGTCAGGAACCGGAAGGTGCCTATGGTATTACAGAGCTTCATGGCCTGGAGACCAACGCAGATTTCCTACTAACTTATAATAAGGATATTAATGATTTTGGTATTACCCTTTCGGGTGGTGGAAACATTAGGTATCAAAATGGTAGTAACTTATTTGCAGGAACCAAGTCCGGCGTAGGCCTGATCACCCCTGGCGTGTTTACACTAAGCAATATTGCTCCTGCCAATATTGAATATGGCAATAGTAGTTTTGAAAGAGGGATCCATAGTGTTTATGGATTGGCAAATCTTTCTTATAAGGATATGCTTTACTTGGATCTGACAGCCAGAAATGACTGGTCGAGCACTTTGCCGGATGCAGACCCATACTTTTACCCATCTGCTGCTTTAAGTGTATTGGTCAGTGAAATGCTGGAATTACCTGAGCCTTTCAGTTTGGTAAAATTGAGAGGTGGCTATGCATCAGTAGGGAATGATGCCAACCCTTATCAGCTATTGGGGACCCTGTATAATGCAGGTGCATGGGGTGATATACCTAGACTTTCCTTACGAAGTGGTTTGCTGAACCCTACCTTAAAACCTGAGATTGCCACGTCTTATGAGGGTGGAATTGATTTGAATTTTTTTAATGATCGGTTAAGGTTTAGCGGAACTTACTATAAAGTACAGAATGAAAATCAAATTCTGGGTATTGATTTACCGCCATCCACAGGTTATACATCAAAAAGAATCAATGCAGGCTTGTTACAAAGTGAAGGTGTAGAGTTGACGCTTGGATCCGATATTATCCGAAATAACAATTGGGACTGGTCAGTCAATCTGAATCTTACCCGTAACAGGACCAAAATTATTGAACTGGCTGATAATATGCCCTATTACACCTTATGGGAAGATGCCAGAGGTGGCTCATGGACCTATGTGGGAGAAGAGATTGGGGATATTTATGATGCTGAGGTGGTAACTGTTAAAGATCCGGAATCACCCTATTTTGGTTATCCGATTTTGGATCAAACCGGAAAATGGCAAAGCATAGATGCGGTAAGTTCAAGAAATAAAATAGGTAATTTCAATCCGGATTTTGTATTGGGTATGCAAACTTCATTGTCTTACAAGAACTTTCATTTGAACTTGACCTTTGATTGGAGAAGTGGAGGTGACTTTGTGTCCCAAACTTACCGATTCGGTGAGGAGCATGGCAGGTCATCAGTATTCTTGGATAAGCTGATCAATCCGGGAGAATTGGAAGGAGAAGCATTGAAGAATTACCTTGTAGACAACAAGGAATCCATGGTTTTGATCAATGGCAACAATTTCCCACTAGTAGGGGGGCCGACTCCTGAATATGGCAGTTATCCATTCACTTATGGACCATTTACTTTACCGCATGGGGGAGTTTTCATACCGGGAGTGTATGCCACAGAATTTGATGACAATGGCAACCCTACCGCATATGCCGAAAACCTAGGTGAAAATATTGGCGAGCCGGGAGGAACTTTAACCTTGCCTTATGCAGGAAGTACCGCCTGGAGTTTTGCTAGGGCATTCTTATATGATGCATCTTTTGTGAAATTAAGAGAGGTTTCTTTTGGTTATGATGTGCCAAAAACTTTTGCCAATTCCCTAAAAATGCAAAACCTTAGTTTTTCTGTTTACAGCCGAAATATTATTCTCTGGACAGCAGCAAAAATTAACATTGATCCGGAAATGGCCTTTCAACCATCTTCAGGCACGCAAGCAGGGACTCAATTCAAGCAAGGGATAGAACGATGGAATGTGATGCCATGGGTGATGCCAATTGGGTTTAAAATAAATGCTACTTTTTAATTGTTAGTTTTCTACTGATAAACGAAATTACTATGATTATCAAAAATAAATTAATTTTCGGTTGGGCGCTTTTATTGCTGTGTACATTTTCCTGTAAGGAAGATCTCATAGAGATGAATATTAACCCAAACGGTGCGAGTCCTGAATCGGCCAATCCCAACCTAGTGCTCTCAACTGTGCTGACAGAGGCAGGTAAGTCTGTTCTTAACCTTGGCTATCAGAATATAGCAGGTGTAATGCAGCATACACAAAAAGATGGCTGGTCGGGTTCCCATAATTCCTATGATTGGAATCGGAGCAACAGTTGGTCAGGATATTATGCTATTCTAAGGAATAATCAATTCGTATACGAAAGGGCTGTAGAACTGGATCAAGAACTTCATCAAGGAGTCACTTTGGTGATTCGAGGAATGATGTTTGGACTGATCACAGACCTGTGGGGAGATGCTCCTTATACAGAAGCGCTAAAAGGTGCTGAAGGTACTCCTGAGGGTACTTTTCCTGTATATGACACCCAGGAATCCATTTATCGAGGCATTCTGGATGAATTAGAAATGGCAAATCAATTGTTGTCCAAACCTCAATCTGCTTACAATAGCTCCGTAGAAAGCGCAGACGTATATTTTAATGGAGACCCAAGCAAATGGCAAAAAGTGGCCAATTCGCTCCGACTTAGATTTTATATGAGATTGTCAGAGAAGTTGCCTGATTTTGCTAAGCAAGGAATTGAAACTATACTGGCGGATCCGGCGACCTATCCTATTATTACCAGTGCCGGGGATGATGCTGATATGTCTTTTAATACCGAGAGTGAAGCAAGTAGCTGGCCTAATAATACCAAATTTGATGTGGATGCGAGTAATTATAGGCGATTAAAAATGTGAGAAACACTGGTTGAAGCCATGCGGGCAAAAAATGACCCTAGACTTGGGGTTTGGGCCAATCCTGTTGAAATCCCTTTGGTGGTGGATGCAAGTTTGCCTGAAGGAACTGATGTAATACAAGATGGAAAAAGATACCTTTCTCCGGATGTGTTGGAAACCAGAAATGTTGCCTTAGAAGACATCAGTCAAAACCAGGATTATGTAGGGATACCTCCCGGGATAGCAGGGGCACAAGTTTATAACCTAAGTCCGGATGCCAACCAAGCATCATTTAATCCACATGTTTCATGGTTGAATGACCGGTATAGAGAACCAAATGGACCATTGTTAAAAGCCAGACTAATTACTGCTGCCGAAGTTAATTTCATTTTGGCTGAAGCAGCATTGAAAGGTTGGGCTGTTGGAGGAACCGCTGAAGACTATTACAATAATGCAATCCAAGCCTCTTTTACCACTTGGGGCTTATCTGATCAAGCGGAAGCTTATCTTCAACAAGAAAATGTAATGTTTGATGGTACGGTAAAACAAATAATTGAGCAAAAATGGATTGCTTCCTGGACAGCCGCTGCTGAGTCTTGGTTTGATTACCGAAGAACAGGCTATCCTGAATTGGAGGCCGGGCCTTTTACCATAAGAGCTGCGATACCTGTTCGTTTTTATTATATGGTAGAAGAGCGCAATTTAAATGGAGCCAATTCAGAAGCAGCCATGAGTCGCTTGGAGACGACCAACTTTTCGGAGGTGGATGGTGCCAATAGTGCATGGTCAAAACCTTGGGTCATTCAAGGTACCGGCAAACCATGGTAAATAATGAATACAATTTTTCAGGAAAAAGGATTTTTCGAAAGAAAAGTCCTTTTTTTGCTTAAGGTTGGGCATTAGATTTGCTTATTCGCCTTAAATTGCAAAATAACCGCTCTTGCCTTATGAAGTTTCTACATTTAAATCCACCCCAAAGCATATCTATTATTTTCACTCTGCTAGTGATGGTTTCATGTACTAAAAATGTATCATTGACCAGGTTGATGCCTGCAGAAATTAATGTGCCAAACCATATTCAGCGTTTACTCATTGTGGATAGGACCAAACCTGAAAGCCAAGGGGTGGCCATTATCGAAGGAATTCTTACAGGTGAAATGCCCTTTGAAGTGAAGAATGCTATAGATGGAACCTTGGCTTCAGTGCAGCAAGAGTTAAGCACCTCCCCAAGGTATAAAATTGTAAGGGCTAATGAGCGGTTGACAGGCGGTTTATTTTCGCAGACATTCCCCAAACCCCTGGATCGTGAAATGGTGCGGGCTCTTTGTAGGCGTTACCAGACAGATGCTGTATTGACTTTGGAGAAATTCAGTTCTGATTTTGTCCTAACAGATAAAAAGATCACGATAAAAAAGAAAATAGGCAAAGAGGAAGAGGCCCGCACCATAGAAGTTCCCGGGATTTTGGTGGAAGGGGTGGCTACTGTACAGGTAGGGTTTAGGTTGTACGATCCTGAGAGCGGGTCTATTCTGGATCAGGATGATTTGGTAAAAAATAATCTTTGGTCTGCCGAGGCTGAGACCAAGACTCAAGCAATGGCATTGCTTATAGAAAAAGCTCAGGCTACCAGGTATGTTGGGCAGATGGCAGGTGCGGCCTATGTCCGTAGAATTGCGCCAATGTACCTTGATATAAACCGTACTTTCTATGCCAAGTCAAAGAAAAGCACATCCTTAGAAAAAGGCGCACGCTATGCAGAGGTAGATAAATGGGGGAATGCCATCCAAAGTTGGGAAGAGGGCTTATCGCTTCCTGCTGACGAAAAAACCTATGGTAAGCTGTGTTACAATATTGCTTTGGGGCAAGAAGTGCTTGGCGATTTATTTTTGGCCAAGGAATGGGCAGCGAAAGCTTATACCCAGTATGGATTTAAACCCGGAAGGACCTATGCAGAGGAAATTGAGCGAAGAATGATGGAAGATGAATTGCTTCACCAGCAATTGAGTTCTCCTCAGGAGCAATAAAAGTAAACCCGGATTAGGTGAAATTTGATTACCTAACCCGGATTTAAATTCATTTAAGTTAAATCATTGGAAATTTTCTCTATTTCTCTTAATTCTTTGGCAGCTTCAACCATAAGTTTTAGTGCCTTTTCAGTTTCCTCCCATTGTCTGGTTTTAAGCCCACAATCCGGGTTTACCCAAAGTTTAGCTGTGGGAATTACATCCTGAGCCTTTTTTATCAATTGTACCATTTCCTTTTGGCTAGGTACTCTTGGTGAATGGATGTCATAGACGCCGGGGCCTATTTCATTGGGATACTTAAAATCTGCAAATGCATCCAATAGTTCCATTTGAGACCGAGAACATTCGATGGTAATCACATCTGCATCCATGGCGGCAATGCTCGGCATGATGTCATTGAATTCCGAATAACACATATGGGTGTGAATTTGCGTGGCATCACTTACGCCTGAAGAAGTTAGCCTGAAAGCTTGAGTCGCCCATTTGAGGTAGCTTTTCCATGCTGATTTTCTTAAGGGAAGCCCTTCTCTTATGGCAGGTTCGTCAATTTGTATGATGTTGATTCCTGCATTTTCAAGGTCTTTTACCTCATCTCTAATGGCCAAGGCAATTTGTTTACATGTGGTTGCCCTGTCTTGATCATTTCGTACAAAAGACCATTGCAAGATGGTAACCGGGCCGGTTAACATGCCTTTTACTCGTCTTTTAGTTATAGATTGGGCATATTTAGACCAGAAAACTGTCATTGGTTTAGGCCGTGAGATGTCTCCATAAATGATCGGTGGTTTTACACAGCGACTGCCGTAACTTTGCACCCAGCCGTACTGACTGAAGGTAAAACCAGCCAGTTGTTCTCCAAAGTATTCCACCATGTCATTTCTCTCATATTCTCCATGTACCAATACATCCAACCCAATCTTTTCCTGTTTACGAATGACTTTTTCAGTAGCTTCTTTTAATAAATTTAGGTAGGTCAACTGGTCAATAAAACCTTTCTTAAATTGAGACCTCCATTTCCTTACCTCTCCTGTTTGTGGAAAAGACCCAATACTGGTGGTAGGTAAAAGGGGTAGTTTAAGAAAATTCTGTTGAAGGATACTTCTGGAGGCATACTTACTCTTCCTTTTGTCGTCTGATGGAGATATGGTATCTACCCTTTGTTTTACAGTTTTATTGTGGATTAAGCCGGAGTTTTTTCGATCAGCAATGGCGGCCTTATTGTCCTCATAGGCCAAGAGCTGATTTTTTTCCGGATTGGGTAAAGAGAGTTCTTGCAATAAAGTAACCTCTTTCAATTTTTGTTTGGCAAAAGCCATCCACCTTTTAATCTCAGGTAATAAGATGTCTTCTTGACGTTCCAGTTCCAAATCATAAGGAACATGCAATAGGGAGCATGAGGGAGCAATCATGATCTTTTCTCGCCCAAGGGTATGGCTGGCTTTTTTGATTGCTTTGAGCGATTTTTCAAAGTCATTTTTCCAAATGTTTCGGCCGTCAACCAATCCCAAAGAAATGCTCAGATTTTCAGGAATTTGGCTCAATATTTTATCCAGTTGTTCTGGGTTTCTGACCAGATCCAGATGCAGGGCACACACGGGGAGGGACAAGGCCAATGCTGTATTGTCATTTAATCCTTCAAAATAGGTGGCCAGTAAGGTCTTTAGCTTGGGGAACGTTTTTCTGATGGTTTTATAGACCATAAGGAAAGCCTCTTTTTCCTTTGAATTGAGGTCCAAGCCTAATACGGGTTCATCAAATTGAACCCAATCCACTCCATTTTCCTCCAATTCTTTAAGAATCTCCAAATATACCGGAAGGAGTTTATGAATAAGGTCAATTTTTTCAAAACCTTTAGTTTTCTCTTTTCCTAGCCAGAGATAGGTCACTGGACCTATTAGGACCGGCTTGGCTTTGATTCCTAGTTTTTTAGCCTCCTTAAATTCTTCAACCACCTTTGAAGAATGATTACTGAAGCTTTGATCGACTGTAAACTCAGGCACCAGGTAATGGTAATTGGTATCAAACCATTTGGTCATTTTCATGGCGGTGATGTCTAATCCCTCTTTTTGATAACCTCGAGCCATGGCAAAATAAAGATCCAGAGAGGAAATCTCCTTATTTTTCACAAGGGCTGCATACCTTTCGGGAATGGCTCCTACTGTTAAGGACATGTCCAGCACTTGATCATAAAAAGAGAAATCATTTACAGGGATAAGGTCTATTCCCTGTTCTTGCTGGGTTTTCCAATTTTGAAAACGGATTTGTTTTCCGGCCTCTTCTAATGCTGTACCGGAAATTTTGCCTGACCAATACTGCTCGCAGGCTTTTTTGAGTTCTCGTTTGCTACCAATTCGCGGGTAGCCAAGAATGTGCGTTTGCATGTTCTTTTAACTTTTTAATGAATAAAATGAGTTAAAAGCCCTTTGCTTTATTTCAAACGCTTTGTAGAAATGGGAGTGGAGTTGGTTGTAGAAATTGATCAAAAAAGGCACAATTATCCCATGGCAAACAATTGTTTTAGTTGATAATATCCAACCTGACACCAAACTTTAGATCGCGAAAGCGTTGTCAATTCGAAACAGGCAGGTCTCCTGACTTGTAACATTTTTACCTTCCTTCCCATTCTTAAGATTAGAACAGTGGATTTGCTATGGGTAAAAACCTTTGTAGTTACTTACAGTTGCGCGACAGTTCGTGATTCTCACACGATTCCCTATTAATTCACGTTAAGTAAAACCTATTTCGGTTGATAAAGAAATAATAAAAGAACTTATTGCCCCCAAATGTAGGACAGATAAATTACATTTCCTGCAACAATTTCAAAAAGGAGAGGAAAAAGGTAGCTGTAAAATTATACCCGGTGTAATTTATAGGGGTAAACACCATCCGCATTCCATTGGCAAACATAGAGGTTTTTGTCCCTGTCCAAACACACATCATGACAATGTTTGAAGATGGGTTCTTCTTGAAACATCAGTTCAAGTTTACCTTTTTTATAAACAGGTTTGGTGCCTCCGGGATTAGAAACCACTTTGTTGTCTTTGTCTAAAATGGTTACAAAGCCTTTGTTTAAATGCATGTTATAATTGTCTCTTTCCATACCAAAACAGACACCGGAGTATAAATTTTCATCATCCAAAACAGGTCGGCTTATAAATGCACCGGGTAAATAAATGTCTTCCAAGTATTCCCCTTCTAAAGTAAAGCGCTTGAAAGTATTTTTTATTCTTGCAGAGCAAAGTAGGCTCGGATTGCTAGGGTCTCGGTAATCTATGGCCACACCATGTGCCTGTTTAAATTTGTCCGGTTGGAGAAAACTGTCTCCGCCAAATTTGCGAATAAATTGACCTGACTTGTTGAATTGCAAAATAAACTGGGAACCATAACCGTCGGCCACATAAATATCCCCATTGGGGCCTATGGCTGTTTCCGTTGGGCGATAATATGCATGTTCAGTGTAGGCGCCTATCTTGGATGGGTGATCCAATTCCATTACAATTTCACCATTCATGCTACATTTTACCACTTTTCCTAAACCGGTATCGGTGATGAACAAAAATTCTTCACCACCTTCTTCCGAAATCGACAAACCATGGGCACCTGAAAAACCTAAAGTCCAAGTGTCCAAAATTTTTCCTGAAGTATCATAAACCAGGACATTGTTTTTCGGATGGTCCGTCAACAGTATCAGCCTGTTCTTTTTATCCAAGACCATTTCGTGGCAGTTATTTACAGGATGGCTGTTGCTGTTGGTTTTGCTCCAT
>NZ_CAXBOC010000159.1:0-10265 GCF_963976465.1 uncultured Cyclobacterium sp.
TTTTTTTAAACGTAGAAATGATCAAAGTAGAATTAACGGATGCCCCACTTAACTTCCCATACAATTTTTAGTCAATTGAGCAAAGCTAGAGTACTTTGCCTTGCTATTATATTACTCTTTGGGTTGGGATCAACCTCTTTCTTAACCGCTCAAATCACTGCCGATAGAGCAAAACTAGAGAAAGAGAAAATTGCTATTCAAAAAAGATTACGGGAATTTGATACCGTATTGCGAAAGACAACGGATGAAAAAAAAGTTTCTGTCAAACAATTACGCGCAGTAAATCAAAAACTGCAGGAGCGAGAGAAGTTTATTGCTACCATCAATAAAGAGCTTCAGCTGGTCAATACAGAAATTAATATAACTTCCGCTCATATAAAAAGATTAAGTGATGAGTTGGATTTACTCAAGGAAGAATATGCCCAAATGATCTACACCTCCTACAAATTAAATCAAGGGGTAAACCTCATTACATTTATATTTTCTTCTGCCACTTTTAAGCAATTTTATATGCGCTTAAAATACCTGAAGCAATACAGTGATGCGCGAAAAAAGCAGGTAGAACAAATGGAAAAAGTCAGCATGGAATTGGCTGAAAAGCAAGAGGATTTGGAAATACAGAAAAAAGATCAGTTAAAAGTTCTTACCGAAGAACAAGAACAGAAAAAAGAGTTAGACCGCCTTAGAGAAGAGCAACAAAGAATGGTCAATGCTTTAAGCAAAAAGGAAGAAGAGGTTAAAAAAGAAATTGCAGCAACAAAGAAGCAACAGGCAGAGCTCAACCAATTGATTAAAAATGTTATAGCTGAGGAAATCAGATTGGCCAAAGCAGCCGAAAAGGTAGATGAAAAACCAAAGGCGAAAAGTCCAAGTACAAAAGCATTACCAACGACCCCAAAAGTGAAAAAACTTTCAGCCTCATTTGCGAGCAACAAGGGAAACATTCCATGGCCGGTTGATAATGGTTTCATTTATAAAAAATATGGCACCTACCCCCACCCCACACTTAAAGGTATTACTGAAACCAATGATGGCATTGACATTCAAACCACCAATAATTCCCCTGTGAAATCTGTATTCCCCGGCACGGTTACCAAGATCACCACAGTTCCCGGTATGGGGGGGACAATTATTATAAAACATGGAGAATTTTACACCATGTATAGTCGGCTGAAAACCATTAATGTAAAATCAGGTGAGGAAGTTCAATCCAATACTGTAATTGGACACGTATATTCAGATGAGGATGGGTATTCAGAACTTCATTTTCAAACATGGAAAGGCCTACAGGTAATGAATCCTACCATTTGGCTTTCTAGTAAATAATGGTTAAATTTTAGTATATTTAAAAAAAATAATTACAACATGCTTTATTTCCTTTGCGTTAGAAAAGCACAATCATATATTTGTAACAATTTCAAAATCAAAATAATCGAATCATGAATACATTGGGTTTTATACAAAATATCGGAGGAGGATCACTTGTGGTCATCGTTCTGGTAGTTATCCTTCTTTTTGGAGCAAAAAGAATTCCTGAACTAGCGAGAGGACTCGGTAGAGGTATCAGAGAATTCAAAGATGCTACCAAAGAAATTCAGGATGATTTGGAGGAAGGACTGAAAGACGACAACAAGAAAGCAAACAAATAATAAGTTGGAAAAATTTCGTTCATTCGATGAGATAAGGAAATCGCTGGAAAAAAAGGAAACGGATTGTAAAGCGATTGTCAAATATTACTTAAGCAAAATTGAAACGAAGGCGCAACTCAACGCCTTCGTTGAAGTTTATAGCCAATCTGCCTTAGCACAGGCTGCAGCTATTGACGAAAAAATAGCCGCCGGAAAAGCTGGAAAACTTGCAGGTATGGTAATTGGCATAAAAGATGTTTTATGTTTTAACGAACATGAATCAAATGCCTCAAGCAAAATCTTGGAAGGTTTCGAATCCCAGTTTACCGGCACCGCAGTGCAGCGCTTAATAGATGAAGATGCCATTATTATTGGAAGGTTAAACTGTGACGAATTTGGCATGGGCTCTTCCAATGAAAACTCTGTTCATGGGAAAGTACTTAATGCCATAGACGAAAGCAGGGTTCCCGGAGGTTCTTCCGGTGGATCAGCAGTGGCTGTTCAAGCCAACCTTTGTACAGTATCTTTAGGTACTGATACAGGTGGATCGGTGAGACAACCTGCAGCTTTTACCGGAGTAATTGGCATCAAGCCCACTTATTCCAGGGTGTCTAGATTTGGGCTTATTGCTTATGCATCTTCATTTGACACGATTGGCGTTTTCTCAAATAATATTCAGGACAATGCATTGGTTCTAGAAACAATGGCGGGCCCGGATGATTACGACAGCACTTCTTCAAGAAAACCTGTCCCATCCTACAGCAAACTATTGCATTTCGACAAACCGGCTAAAATTGCCTACTTAAAAGAAACTGTTCATTCAGAGGCATTGCAACCGGAAATTAAGGCCAATACTTTAAATGTTCTGGAAAAACTGAAGGAAGAGGGCCATACGGTAGAGGAAGTCAATTTCCCACTGCTGGACTATGTGCTCCCTACCTATTATATCTTGACGACTGCTGAAGCAAGTTCAAATCTATCTAGATTTGATGGAGTAAAATATGGCTATAGAACGCCAAATGCCCACAACCTAGAAAGCATGTACAAACTCACCCGGACTGAAGGATTCGGTGAAGAAGTAAAGCGAAGAATAATGCTTGGTACCTTTGTGTTGAGTGCGAGTTACTATGATGCTTATTTCACTAAAGCTCAGAAAGTAAGGAAGCTTATCAAGGATTTTACGGAAGACCTGTTGACTAAATATGACTATATAGTCTTACCGACCACGCCAAGCACTGCTTTTAAATTTGGTGAACATTCAAATGATCCTGTAGCCATGTATCTGGAAGATATGTTTACCGTACAAGCATCCGTTTCTGGAGTTCCTTCTATTTCCATACCAAACGGAAAGGACAACAAAGGTTTACCTATAGGGCTTCAAATCATGACCAATTCCTTTAAGGAAGCTGAGTTATATGCTTTTGCCAATTATTTGACAGCAGCAGCATTTAATAAATAAAATATGAGAATAAAATCTTTCTATATACTAATAGTGATTTTGGTATTGGCCGCACCTTTAGGAAGTGTGTCAATGGCCCAAGAAAAAGCACTGACTGTCTCGGTTGACCCCTCGGGCGAAGAGACAGTTGTGCCTTATTATGACTACGAATATATACCGGATTTTACTTATGAAGAAGTGGAACAACGTATCGCAGAAATGGATACGGACATGCCTTTTGAACTCAATGAAACTATTTTTGCCTTTATCAATTATTTCACGGTAAGGAATAGAGAATACACCCGAATGGTTCTTGAAAGACAAGGCCATTTTTTCCCAATGTTTGATACGTATCTTTCTGAGCACAATATGCCGAAAGACATCAAGTACTTATCCATCATTGAATCCGGATTAAATCCAAAAGCACGTTCCCGCGTTGGGGCCATGGGACTATGGCAGTT
This sequence comes from uncultured Cyclobacterium sp., assembly GCF_963976465.1. Lineage (NCBI taxonomy): Bacteria > Pseudomonadati > Bacteroidota > Cytophagia > Cytophagales > Cyclobacteriaceae > Cyclobacterium > uncultured Cyclobacterium sp. The sequence goes on from NZ_CAXBOC010000159.1 coordinate 3,528, forward strand.
TATGCCGGCCACGGGTAAAGATTTTAAGCTCTATTATAACAGTCACGTAGACGATCGCTTAGATCCGGAACGCTCAACGGAAGCTGCTGTACGCTACCTCAAAGCATTGAATAAAAGGTATAACAATTGGGAGTTGGCCTTGGCTGCTTATAATTGCGGACCGGGAAATGTAAATAAAGCCATCAGGCGCTCAGGTGGAAAACGAACCTTCTGGGAGATATACAGGTACCTCCCAAGAGAAACCAGAAGTTATATTCCCCAATTTCAGGCAATCATGTATGTCTTGAGATATGCTGAAGAACACAATTTAATATTAGAGGAGCCATCTTATCCTATGGCCTATGAAAAGGTCAATATGGGAAATGGCTATACTTTAGAGAGCCTAGCCAAACATACCGGTCTTTGCATTGAAGACCTTGAATACCTTAATCCCTCACTGAAAAAAAGCAAGGTACCTGAATTTGGAAAAGCAATTAGTATCAATGTTCCCAAATCCGGTCATGCATTCATTACTGACAATCATGAAGCCATAAAGGACTCTTTAAAAATTGAAAATCAGAGATACCTGGCAAGCCTACCGGAGAAAAAACCGACCAAAGCATTGCACAATGTTACCTACAGAGTAAGAAGTGGAGATGTTTTGGGTAAAATCGCCGAAAGGTACAATGTATCTGTCAGCCAGCTTAAATCATGGAACAGCCTATATTCCAATACAATTAAAATCGGGCAAGTTTTACATATTTATCAAGATAAATCAAGTTTTGATAAAAACTTAGCCAGTTCCGAAAGCATCTCGACCAACAGCAACGGTGGCAAAATGTACACTGTTCAGCCGGGTGATTCTCTCTGGTTAATCTCCAAAAAGCTAGAAGGGGTTACCATTGATCAGCTCAAGAAATTGAATAATCTGAACAATAATCGGATCAAACCGGGCCAAAAGTTGATCATTGGCTAAATTTCAAACTAATTTCTTAATTATTTTTTTGAGTTGCGATAATTATATCTAAATTAGGCTTACACAAAAACAAACGAACTATTATGAGTTTAAGATTTTGCATTATAGCCTTGTTTACTGCGATGGCTTTTGTCGGATGTCAAAACGATTCGGCAAACAGTTCTGATAGCAATAAACCTAAAGCCAGAGGTACCCTAGGGGAAATAATCCTGGTCATAGATTCTGCCAAATATGCGGGACCTGTAGGAGATGCGTTAAAAGAAATCTTCGAATCGGATATCGAAGGTATTATTAGGGAAGAATCCATGTTTTATATGAGAAAGGTGGACCCTAGAAAAATGACACGTATGTTGAGAATGGCATCAAATATAATATTTGTTACCACATTTGATGATAAGCGTCCGGGCAGTAGGACTGTAGCCAATCAATTCTCCCCCGAATCAATTGAAAAAAGCAGGGCTGACTCCTCATTGTTTATGTTAAGAAACAAGAATGAGTTCGCCGTAGGCCAGGAAGTAATCTATTTGTTTGGTGAAAATGAAGATGAGTTGATCACCAATATGAAAGCCAATAAGGATTTGCTACAGAGCATCTTTTCCAATAAAGAAAAGGAAATTTTGGGCAAAGCCCTCTTCAATCGAATAAATGGTGAAGGCGTTTCTAAGCTGGCTGAAAAATTTGAAGTGTCAGTGAAACTTCCAGCTTCTTATCAGTTTGTAAAAGAGGAAGAGAACTTTTTATGGTTCAGGCAGCCTACAATCGGTGTAGACAAACCCGATATTAGCTTATTTTTCTACCAAACAACATATGAAGACGAATCTCAGGTTTTTCCGGAAAACATTATTAAGTTAAGGAATGAAATCACCAAACCAAATATATATGGTGACCCGGAGGTACCTGAATCCTATGTAATCATAGAAAAACAGATTCCACCGGCTTTCAAAAACATCAGATTAGACGGTCAGTATTCCGTAGAAATGCGAGGATCTTGGAAAACCAATAACTTAACAATGGGAGGTTCATTTCTATCCTATACAGTAGTAGACGAAGCAAAAGGAAAAATTTTCTATATGGATGGATTTGTATATTACCCTAATGAGGCCCATAGGGCATCAATTAGAGAAATTGAGACCATTCTTCAAGCCACACAGTTTGAACTGAAGACAGAATCAGAATAAACATAAAAAAACCGGAAATTATTTTTCCTTGCCTAATGAAGATAAGAAAAGAGGATGCGTTAAATTATCATGAATTTAAGAAACCGGGAAAAATTGAGGTAGTCCCCACCAAGCCACTTTCCAGTCAGCTGGATTTGGCTTTGGCCTATTCTCCCGGCGTAGCAGAACCTTGTACCGCCATCCAACAAAGTCCTGAAAAGGTTTATAAATACACCTCCAAGGGAAACTTAGTTGCCGTTATTTCAAATGGTACAGCTGTTTTGGGTTTAGGAAATATCGGTCCTGCTGCATCCAAACCTGTGATGGAAGGAAAAGGGGTATTATTTAAAAAATTTGCAGGAATTGATGTTTTTGATCTGGAAATAGACGAGAATGATCCGGAAAGGCTAATCCAAACCATTCGTTCACTGGAGCCTACTTTTGGGGGAATCAATTTAGAGGACATCAAGGCTCCTGAATGTTTTATCATTGAGAAAAAGCTAAAGGAATTAATGAATATTCCTGTCATGCATGACGACCAGCATGGTACAGCCATCATATCCGGGGCGGCACTATTAAATGCCCTGGAAATGATCCAAAAGAAAATAGAAAACATTAAACTGGTAGTTAGTGGAGCAGGAGCTGCTGCAGTTTCATGTGCAAGGTTTTATATAGGCCTTGGTGTTAAATATGAAAATGTAGTCATGTGTGACATTGATGGGGTCATACGAAAAGACAGAAAAGGTCTGTCAGAAATACATCGACTTTTTGCTACAGACCGAGACCTACACACCATCACGGAGGCCATGAAAGGAGCGGATGTTTTTCTAGGCCTATCAGCGGGCAATATTATTAACCAAGACCAAATCAGGTCCATGGCTAAAAACCCTATAGTCTTTGCATTGGCCAACCCCACACCGGAAATTAGCTATGAGCTAGCGATGGCTGCCCGCGAAGACATCATTATGGCCACCGGGCGTTCCGATTACCCCAACCAAGTAAATAATGTTATCGGCTTCCCCTATATTTTTAGAGGAGCTCTTGATGTAAGGGCCACAGGGATCAATGAAGAAATGAAACTTGCAGCAGCCTTAGCCATCGCTGATTTAGCCAAACAGCATGTTCCGGACATTGTCAATAAGGCTTATGGTGAGGCAAAGTTAGCCTTTGGGAAAACTTACCTTATCCCCAAACCATTAGACCCCAGGTTAATAACCACCATTGCTCCGGCTGTGGCCAAAGCAGCCATGGAGTCCGGTGTGGCCAAAACGCATATAGAAGATTGGGATGCCTATGAGTTAGACCTTCAAGAAAGGATAGGTATAGACCAACGCCTGATGTCTCGAGTGGTGACCAGGGCTAAAGAAGACCCTAAAAAGGTAGTATTTGCAGAAGCAGATAATCCTAAAATTTTGAAGGCCGCTCAAATAATGCGGGATGAAAAAATAGGTGTTCCAATTTTACTGGGTAATAAACAAAAAATTAAAAAACTTATCAAGGCCAATTCTCTTGATTTGGATGATGTCACAGTCATTGACCCAAGTGAAGATAAATCAAAACTAAAGCAATACGGACAATTGCTTTACGACAAAAGAAAACGCAAAGGCATGAGCCTTTATGAAGCCAAAAAGCTTATGAAGGAAAGGAACTATTTCGGAGCAATGATGGTGGAGCTAGGAGAAGGAGATGCCTTAATTTCTGGATTAACAAAAGATTACCCAAGAACCATCCTACCTTCTTTGCAGGTAATCGGGGTAAAAAAAGGAGTAGACAAAGTTGCGGGCATGTACATCATGAACACAGATAAGGGTCCGCTATTTTTTGCTGACACCACAGTAAATGAAAATCCTTCTGCCGATGAACTGGTGGAAATCATCGGTTTAACTGCCAATGGAGTCCGCTTTTTTGACATAGAGCCAACCATTGCTATTTTGTCCTATTCTAATTTTGGTTCAGCCAAAGGCAAAGTACCTGTAAAAACAGCCTTGGCTACAGCCAAGGCTAAAGCCCAGTTTCCCGACTTGGTAATAGAAGGTGAGATGCAAGCCAACGTAGCCTTAGACGAAGAGATTCAGAAAGAAAATTATCCTTTTAGTTCCTTGATTAATAATAAGGCCAATACTTTGATATTCCCGGATTTGGCATCGGGTAATATTGCTTATAAGCTGGTCGCTGAGATTGGAAATTCTGAAGCCATAGGTCCTATCCTTTTGGGTATGAATAAATCAGTGCATATTTTACAATTAGGTAGTTCTGTAAGAGAGATTGTCAACATGGTAGCCATCGCAGTGGTGGATGCCCAAACAACAGCAGATGAATGATTACTTATCTTAAAGGAAAACTAGCATTCAAAGACCCCACCCATGTCATCATAGATGTTCATGGCATTGGTTATGAAGTAAAAATATCCTTAAACACCTATGGGAAAATTGAGGACAAGGAAGAAATTATGCTTCATACCTACCTGCATATTAAAGAAGATGCGCACACTCTATTTGGGTTCAAAGAGGCCTCTGAGAAAAAAGCTTTTTTAAATTTAATCTCGATATCAGGAGTTGGTGCAAGTACCGGTTTAATGATTCTTTCTAGCCTGACTGTACCTGAACTAGAGCAAGCAATCGGTTCAGGGGACCACCCGACTATTCAGCGAGTAAAAGGAATCGGTGCCAAAACCGCACAGAGGATTGTTTTGGAACTAAAAGACAAAATTATAAAAGATGGAATTTCTGCTCCTGAGGGAGGGACGCAGGGCTTTGTTCAAAACAGCAATAAATTAAAACAAGAGGCGTTACAAGCTTTGATTACCTTAGGCTTCACTAAGGCTCAGGCAGAGAAAAATATCATGACTGTTTTGAAAAAAAGTGGTCCCGATGTTTCTTTAGAAGCATTAATTAAAGCATCTTTAAAGTCATCATCATAATATAACTACGTTGGTCTTTACTTTCTCAAATATTTTTTGGAGAAATAAGTCATTGCAACACTATCCTACTTCCCTATCAGGACTGTTTTTTATAGTGTTAATGATGTCTTTATCGGGCGTATATGCCCGCCAATCGCCAACGACTACACCCACTGACACTGTTCCCAGTTTGATGGACACTTTAAATAAAAGAAGGTCTTTGCCCTCTTTTTTATTGTGGGACAATTTAAATACCAAACCACTGTATCCCTATCAAAATCCATTTTTGAGAAGGGACACTCCTTTTTTATTGAAACCTGAAAAAAATCAAAGGATAGAAGTGGAAGTAGATACTGCAGTAAGCTACAGAATCTACCCGAACACCGATTCTACGTCAACAGACCCGGGCTATTCCCTGGATTTCGATGATTATTCAAGAATGCAGGAATATAGAATCAGGCAACAATACTGGAGAGACAGATCTAGAGGCCTAGATGGAGAAAGTGCCGTGGGTGGAAGGGGCTTGATCCCGCCTATTACCATGAGTCCAACCTTCGACAGGCTATTTGGAGGCAGCGAAATTACAATAGTACCTACAGGAAATGTTAACCTGGATTTTGGAGGAATATTTAGAAGGATTGACAATCCTTCCATTCCCATTCGGCAACAGAAAACCGGGAATTTTAATTTCAACCAACAAATCCAAATGAGTGTCAATGGGATGCTCGGGCAAAAAGTGCGGATAGGTGCGAATTTCGACAGCAACAATTCCTTTGATTTTGAAAACCAACTAAAGGTGGAATACGGCGGGTTCGAAGAAGACATCCTTAAATCAATTGAAATAGGAAATGTCAGCATGCCTGTTCAAAACAGCTTAATTCAAGGGGCTCAAAATCTATTTGGTGTTAAAACCCAAATGCAATTTGGGAACTTATTCATGACCACAGTTGCCTCCACTCAACGTGGCAGAAGGGACGAAATCATTATTGAAGGAGGAAATCAAGGGAGGCCTTTTGAGGTTAGGGCATCAAATTACGATGAAAATCGACACTTTTTTTTAGGTCACTTTTTCCGAAACAATTATGAGAATTGGCTGAGAGGTTTACCCCAAGTCTTGTCTGGGGTGCAAATCACACGGCTAGAGGTCTACATTCTTAATAGGGCAAACAATACCGAAACCCTCCGGAATTTTGCCGCTTTTGTGGATTTGGGGGAAGGACAAAGGATATTTAAACCTTCCAACCCTAATATTGGCACAGGAAATCCACAATCCCCGGCCTCTAATGCTGCCAATGCGCTCTTTGATAACCTAAAAGGCAATCCATCCTTTAGAAATTTTGAAACAGCCGCCACCGCAATTAGCAATGACCTTGGGCTGGAAAGAGGGCTTGATTTTGAACAAATCAATGGGGCGAGAAAACTTGCAGAAAATGAATATACCTTTGATCGGCAGTTGGGGTATTTTAGCCTTTCTAGAAAACTCCAAAACGATGAAGTAATTGCGGTTTCCTATGAATACACCTATAACGGACAAAGTTATAAAGTGGGTGAGCTCTCAGAAGATTACCAAAACCTATCTGAAGACAATGTCATCTTCTTGAAAATGCTTCGACCGGCAAGAATAAATACATCAATTCCTACTTGGGATTTGATGATGAAAAACATTTATAATCTTAACGCCTCTCAGATCAGCAAAGAAGCTTTCCAGTTCAGGGTAATTTATCGCG
>NZ_CAXBOC010000160.1:0-10209 GCF_963976465.1 uncultured Cyclobacterium sp.
TCAGCTGCCCCGCCAATATAATTTTAGCATCCTCCATAGAGGAAATGACGCGTCCAGAGAATCTACACCGGAATACAAAGAATTGGCGGGAAGGGTCATTTTAAAACAAGCCTCTTTGTAACCCAGTTCTGCAATAGTTCTTGAGAATGCAGGTTGATTACAGAGTCACCAACTGGAACAATCAGCAACACACGGCCATTAGCTGTATGATATAAATCCTGAGCTTTTGCCATATTTACGCTAAAGAAAATCATACATATAATAGCCAATGTGTAAAGTATATTCCTTGTAAAAGAGTCATTTCCCCTTTATGACCGAAATGTTAAAATTGGTTTGATTCATAGCTTTTCTTTTTATTCAGTCTTTATCAAAAATAAGTGGATTAATGCAGGATCCTTTTTCGAAATCTTGTCTTTATTGTATGAGATTAAGGTTATCATTTTCAACCCATTTTTTCGCCAGACCCATCTCTCAACTTGTCAGAAAGTCTCCTGAACAAGGCCCTGTTTTGAAGGTTGCTTTTGTCAATGAGTAGTCCTTTCAAACCATCTTTTGTTTCGATCCCATAAATAACAGACTTACCTGCTGCATCTTCATTTTCATCAAACCGGTAGAACTCTGAAATATTCAATTCCTCAATTTGAAAGCTGGCACACAGATCCTTACATTCCAGGCAATCTTCCTTCCTGTTGAAATTATAGGTGTAGCCTTTTTCTCTTAAGTCGCCCAGTGCTTCAGATAAGTTCTTGTAGTACCGGTTCTCGTTTTTCATTACTTCTTTATAATCAGATACAGAAAGACCGGTAACACGCTTAAATTGACTGGATAGGTAATGGACGGAACTGTATCCGAGCTTAACAGCAATCTCACTTAAGTTCAGTTCATCATACTTTATCAGTTCTTTCACCCTGTCCACTCTTTTGTTTATGTAGTAGGTCTCTATCGTAAGCCCCTCAATTTTTGAAAAAAGCTTGCTAAGAAAATTGTAGTTTTTACCTATTTCGTGTGCCAGAAAATCAGACAACATCACCTCTTTGGTAGATTTTTCAAGGATTTCTATATAGTGTTGAATTCCAAGCTTAATCTGTTCCATCAGGACTTCTTCTTTGTCTTCAATTAGTTCAAATCCATACGAATTTAATCTGCTGGCTATTTTTTCCTTGCTAAGATTATCTGGCACTTGGATAGCAACATACCCAAGCCGTATCGTTGAAATTAATGCTCCAAGTTCCTCTAATTCATTTTGTACAACCAAAATACATCTTGGGCATACCATATTTTTTATATTAAGAATTAATGTTTTCATCTGTTCAATGGGTTAAACTGAAAATATGCAATCGCCAATATTACTCGTGCTTAAATCACATTAAATCAACAAATTCCTTGCTGTTTTCCTGTGATTGCAATGCCGCTCCATTCAATACTAGGAAGGCTATTACGAATACGATTGCATAATTCGAGTTAATCTTTTTCTAATTCTGAATAGAATCCAGTGATCGCGAAAGTCTATAACCGGTCAAAATTATATTTTTCATTCACAAATGAATGTTTTTAACGATAACTTAAGGCCGAAAATACTTTGCTCTGCATAGAAAAAACGGTTAAGAATAATTGAATAAATTTAAAAATGACGGCAAAGTTTCCGAAACAGGATAACGCAGACTTCACCACCTACTTAACAGATGAATGCTAATTGAGGAAGGATTGAATAAAAATACGAATATGGATACCACTTAAAGGTGGGGGCAGATTCGTAAATAAAAATGGAAGTAATTGTTGATTAAAGGTTTTTTCTTTAAAATTTATTGCAAAAACCTGATAAAACATGTGAAAGACAGGAGTCTCCACAGGCAGTTCTCTTATCTCATATTTGATCAACGAAGCATATAGGTTTTTCACTTCTTCGTCACAGCACTCGTCTTCCTCGCTACCATCATCTGGCTGACTATCTTCGTGATGATGATCATTAGCCACATCATATTGCTCATGCTCCTGGTCTTTTATAGAATGATGATCCGCTTCTTTAACAAAAGTAGGGTAATTTCCCCAAGAAATTAATCCAAAATCACAAAGGGCATCGCAAACAAACACACTTATAAACCCAGCAAGAAGCAGGGTTATCACAATTTGTTTTATATTATGCAATTTCTTTATCAAAACAAAACCGTTGGGCATTAAATAATTATAGCATAAAGATCGTGAAAATCAGGTATAAATCAAAAGATGAAAATTATGTAAAAACATGATTATTGTCACTGTTTCGAAGCATTATCCTTCAATGACTATGACTTTCTTCTAAATCAAGGAAATTGCCTTGGGGTCCTACCGCTTCTATATGTACCAATTGAGCCCCATAATGACCTGCACGTGACACAGAATAGCCAGATACAATAAGAAAAAAGGCAACCACTACAACGGCCCAGCGTTTTTGTTTGAAGATAAACTGACTGATGATTTGTGTCACAAAACCAATTATACTTAAGTATATGGTCCAATCGGCCCATAAATCATGCTGTGCGAGCACTTGCTTGGCATGCAAGGTTAAATCATGGGTATGTGGGTGAAAAGTTCTTCCCGAAAGATAGGCTCCCAGTGCACCAAAAAAAACAAGCCCGGTGATTACCCAATCTATTTCTATTTTTAGAAAAAAAACATTCACAAAGGCCAAAATAGCACCAATTAATAATAATACTATAGGAAAATGAACCATGAGCGGATGCAGATTTGGGAAATCATTCAAACTCGCAGTTAGTTTTTTTTCCTCATTTAGGATAGTCCTCTCCTCTGGTGTATCTATAGAATGTGAATCGTTTACTAGCCTTTCAGCGTTGATGGTGTCTTGATGAGCATTTTCCTCATGCTGCTCGCCATCATGGGCCAAAACTGTAAAAAGCGTAAAAGTTAAAAATATTATGGTCCAAAACTTCTTCATATCTGTTGTATTTTATTTACTTATAAATATACCCTTTTTTATAAGTAAGCCCTTTACAAAATCCCATTTAAAATGTATAATATTACTACCTATCTACGACTACCTGGCATTTATTTGGATTCACTTGCCCATCTTAAAATTTCTTCAATATAAGCTCCTTGATCCACTCTCAATCCATTTAAATTACCCTCTTTTATACTACTGGTCTAGGCCCCTTTAAAAGGACAATTTGAGAAGAAAGCTGTAATTTTCAATACATTTCTATTTGATTAAGATGCCAACCATCACTTTTTAATAAATTCTGAAGTTGTTTTCTACGTTTCTTTACCGAATCTTCTCCTTCATTTTCACTATTGCTTTGAACTTTAGGAATAAATGCCTCCCCCATTGAACTTAAATAATTATCAATAGCCTGATTGAGAGGTTTCAGTTTATTTAATGGTTGAGTAGGATCATTTTGAAGGGAGGTAAGCATTGCATTTAGCTCCCACAAGCCAACCGAAAAAGAAGCTTTTTTATCTAAACTATAAAAGTAATGCACCACAGGGTAGGCCAAATGATTCTGATTATGTTGGTTGATCCTATTTCTTATGTTATCTGTGTTTTCATATAAGCAGTTTATCCTTTCATCATAATTATCAAGCCCCATTATGTCGGTAATAGAATGTGCAAGTGACCTTTTAAAAATAACAGCAGAAGACACAGAGATAAGATAGGTCATAGCAGTGGTGATAAAAATAAATCCGGAAAAAGGAAAGAATGCAATAACTATTTGCCAAGTAGACGAACCAGGCTTAAAGTCTCCATTGCCCATAGTAGAAAGTACGTACCCACTGTAGTAAAATTTATCTGAAATAGAAGCCATTTCATGAGTAGAAGTGTTTACAACTGAATCGCTATCGCTTACAAGAAGTAAAAAAAAACCAAGCCACAACCCACCAATCCACCATATAATAAGAGAGAGAATTACCGAAACCCCAGAATAATTAAGCACTTCCCTATTCTTCAGCAAACGGCTTAATTTTAGAAATACTGTCGATATTAGGGCTGATATCATCGATGAAACAAAACCTGCTCCACTTATGGATAGAACTGTAATGAAAAAATCCCATATAATTATTAATAGAAGCAATATTGCAAAAAACAGTATAATTATATTCATCTTCGTTTAATTCTAAATTTTAGTTAAACAAATAGTTAAGGAATGTTCCCATTAGTTTCAAAAGTTGCGTTTATAACTTTTTATGTAAAATATCACTATCAAAAGGATATAATTTGCTTAACAAAACCGTTTCTCGCTCATTCACCTTCCTAGCAATCATAGCTTTGGAAATTTGTTTTATATTTTTGATTCCTGAGGCTCCCAATAATTCCTTCAATCCATTAATTGTATTTTTATGATAATTTGCCACTTTTTGCTTTTTATCACTGATTACGAGTGAAGCAACACGATCAGCCTTCATTGTAGTGATACCCGTAGGGCAGGTATTGAGATTACACTTCAATGACTGTACACATCCAAGGGCGAACATCATTCCTCTTGCACTGTAGCAAGCATCCGCACCTAGTGCCAAAACTTTAAATATATCAAATGATGAAATAATCTTCCCACTGGCAAATAATTTTATTTCTTTTCTTAGACCATACCTAATCAATGTTTGGTTCGCCAAATGAAGGGCTCCATCTAACGGGGAACCAACCCAATGTAATGAGTCCACATTTGCTGCTCCTGATCCCCCCTCCCCTCCATCTATAGAAATAAAATCAGGAAATTTATTTTGATAAGAAAAGGCTTCTATCATAGAATTGAAATCAGATTCTCTTCCTATGCAGAGCTTAATTCCTACAGGTTTTCCCTTAGATAATTGGCGGAGTTTATCCAAAAACCTAATTAACTCATCGTTTGTTGAAAAAGAACTATGGTAGGCAGGAGAATGAATTTCTGTATGTGCTTTAATTCCCCGGTATTTAGCTATCTCATCAGTATTCTTTTTTGCTGGTAAAATTGCACCGAAACCGGGCTTAGCACCCTGTGAGATTTTTACTTCAATCATTTTAACAAATTCATTTTGACAAATCTGTTCAAACTTTAAATCTTCAAAATCTCCATTTTCACCCCGGCAGCCAAAATAACCAGTACCAAACTGGAAGATGAGGTCTGCCCCATATTCGTTATGATAGGCTGTTAGGCCTCCCTCTCCAGTGTTTTGAGCGAAACCACCAATCTTTGCCCCACCATTTAAGGCAAGCGTTGCGTTCTTGCTTATGGAGCCAAAGCTCATCCCTCCTATGTTTAGAATACTGCATAGATAAGGTTTTTTACACAGTGAACTGCCTACATTTATTCTAAAATTCTCTTCAACATTTTGTTCTGGATATTGTGCATGAAGCATCCACTCTCGCCCAAATCTCTTATATGAACTTTGTGTACCAAAAGGTTGACTTATCAATTCATTGGATGCACGCTTGTAAACTATTTCCTTCTGAATCCAATTAAAGGGTTTTCCTTCAGTTCTATTTAGAAGCAGTACTTCCTGCAATACATGTCTTTGTTTTTCGAGGAAATTAGATAGTCTTCCGAACAATGGATAAGTTCTTCGAATGGTATCGCCCCTTTGAAAAAAATCAATAGTACCCAAAATAATAAGGGGAACAATTAAAAGTGCGAGCCACCAATGATAGGGCTTCCAAATGATTAACAGGACGATAATCAGCAGGAAGATAATAGTTGTAGGAATAAAATATTTTCTCATGGGTCAAATTATCAATTTTCTCTATTATTGCTATTCGTTTTTAAAAGCCATTTCTCATAAAAGAAAACTAAAAGTAGGAAAATCACAGCTACAGCAATTAAAAATAAATCGGTATTACCTTTGTTCCATAAAAAAGCACTTAACACCACAAAGTCCAAGACTATTGTTGTTAAAAGAATGGCTCCATTTGCTTTAATTTCTTTCCTTAAGTGTTTAAATACGCCCCATTGAATAATTACATCCATAATCAGGTACAAAATTGCCCCTAAAGAGGCAATACGACTCAGATCAAAAAAGATAGTGAGCACGATAGCTATTACCACAGTATAAACCAACATGTGTTGCTGGACGTTACCAGGCATCCCAAAGTGACGATGAGGAATCAGTTTCATGCTTGTTAACATTGCTGTCATCCTGGAAATAGCGATAATGGCAATCCCCACGGTAAACCACAAGCCATACTTTCCAAATGCAGGTTTTGATGCTTCCGCCAAAGAGTAATCTTTCGCCTCAATTATTTTAGGAACCGAAAGGTTTATGGATACTGCAAAGGCTACCAACAAATAAACCACTGTGCAAATTATGAGTGAAATCACTATGGCCCTACCTACATTTTTGTGGGGTTTTACAATTTCTTCTCCACTATTGGTAATGGTGGTAAAACCTGCATAGGCAAGAATGGCTAAGGCCAATGCACCCAAGTAGTTAATCGTTGAATAATCGTTTGAAACACCTTTTGGTACAGCTTCTGAGAGTGAAAAGCCTGCTACCCATAATCCCCCAACAGCAAAAATAACGATACCACCAATTTTAACAATGGCCAGAATGAAGGAGACCCTATCGACTACTTTATTACCTAATATATTGATAATAAATACAATCACTAACAAGGAAACCCCTAAGGTAGGGATCCATAGGCTATTTTTACCCACATCAAATAACTGAAGTGTGTAAGAACCGAAAGTTCTAGCTACCAAGCTTTGGTTGATAATCATTGCAAATGCCATTAAAAGAGCAGCAAATGCAGTTGTTAATCCTTTCCCATAGGCTTTATTGAGGTACATGGCGATTCCACCAGCTGAGGGATAGGCGTTTGACAATTTAATATACCCATAAGCACTTAAACCCGAAATAATTGCGCCTACCAAAAATATGAAGGGGAACAATGCACCGGAGAGTTCCGCCACCTGCCCCAATAAGGCAAAAATGGCTGCTCCAATCATAACCCCAGTTCCAAGCGAGATAGCGCCTGTGAGTGATAGGCTGTTATTCTTATATTTACCCATTATAGAAATAAAAATCTTTTCATGAGTATCACTTTCCTTGAAGGCTTCCTTGTACAGGCAACCCTAAAGTAATCCAGTCATGCATTCCTCCTCTGTAGTACAAAATCTTGTTAGCTGGATAACCTGCGCTTAAAAGGTTCTTTATGGCTGTCGATGATTGTGGGCATTGCGGACCATTACAAAAAAATATAGTGGGATTATTTTCATCTAACTCATCCATTCTTTCCACTAACTCGTCATAAGGAATGTATTTTGAACCCGAAATGCTCACCGCACCGGTAGTATCCGGTTTTCGGACATCAATAACGGGCAGATCCTTTTTTTGGTGATGATGTACTTCCAGTTCCCCAACGGTAAGCACACCCTGGGCAACCTGCATTGGCTGAATACTGCACCATGTAGTATCAACTTCTACTAAATCAGGTTCCGTACCTATCTTATTGGGAATCATATGATTTTTTGACCTTTTAGGAGTTCTTATTTCTGTTATGTCCATTTTTCTCTTAATGCTTTTATTAATTAATTCTATTCAGAACATGACTATGGTTTATTGCTGTTCATCATTTCATGCCAGGCACTTATTTTTCCAGTTCTGTTTTTCTTTCTTCAAACTCCGCTTTGTCAATTTCTCCTTTGGCATAGCGGTTTTTGAGTGTCTCCATCGCTGAATTATTATTAGTGTTACCGTCATCAGTAGTGCCAGTATTCCTTTGAAATATGCCACCTTTGCCCAGCGCCACAATTAAAACTACCACGAGTATTGTCCCGATGATCCATCCGTACATCATAATTTGTGTGTTTTAAGTGTAAGTAATACAGGGAAACCTGAGTGAATGACAGGCTTCCCGATTGAAATAGATATAAAACCCTATTGATTAGGATTATCAGATTTTCCTTTTTTCTTTTTATCCATCATTTCATGCCCTTTCATCATTGAATTCTTATCCATAATACCTTTGTCGTGCATCTTTTGCATCATCTTCTTCATCATGTCCGGGTTATCCGTCATTTTCTCCATCATCTGGTCGTGATGCTTTTCCATCATTTCCTTCATCATCATCTTTTTCATGGACTGGTCTTCCATCATCTGTTCCATCATTTGCTTTTTAGCCTCCTTGTCACCCATCATTTTTTCCATCATCATCTGCTTCTTTTCTTTGTCAGCCATCATCTGTTGCATCATCATCCGGCCTTCCTCCTTATTGCCCATCATATCTTTCATCATCATCTTTCGGTGCTCCTGATTTTGCATCATTTGCTGATGCATGGCCTTCATCGCTTCAGGGTTGCCGGAGAGTTTATGCATAAATTTGTTCATCATCTGCTCATCATTCATGATGGCAGCAAAGACCTCTTCCTGCTTGTTTTCCTTTTTCATCATTTTCTCTACGTTTTGCGCTTGCAAAGCGGAGCTTAATGAAAATAAGAGCAGGGTAGCAATGGCTAATATTTTAGTATTCATAATTTTTATTGTTTAATGGTCTATAATTTATTTTTAATCTGGGATGGATTGTACCTGAGCCTGCAATATTGTCCCATTTCTTCGTTCATGTCCATCGAAGTGGTATCGCTCATCATGTGTTCGTCAGACTGCCCATCCTCATGCATGTGATCATTATCAGCTTCCATCGTTTCAGTTTGTTCATCATTCATCATGTCGCCATGATTCTGATCCGCATTTTGACTATGATTTCTACAGGAACTGCTAAGAGCTACCATTATTAAAAGAGTAAAAATAATTGATGATTATTATGTTTGGCTTTTTCATAATTTGACATTTGATTTTTCTATGTGATCTAATATTTGATGCAGCCTTTCCTTGGCCTTGGTACCCATCGTGGTAAGCTTTTCATTTTTAGCCAATGAAAAAGTCACGGTTGGATCTACCACTGACACCTCTATAATTCCTTCATTGTCCATTTCCTGCACAATAACATTGCACGGTAGCATTATTCCAGCCTTATTTTCGGTAGATAATGCTTCCAAGGCGAGTTCGGCATTGCAAGCACCCAATATTGTGTATCGATTTATTTCTTTTCCTAGATTTTCCTGAATATGATCATGAAGATTAAAGTGATTGACAACCTTAAGCTCCATCTGATTCAATGCATCTCTTACATTTTGCACGGCAACTTCAAAGGTTAGCGAGCCGTACCTTCTGCTTAAAGCGTAGGGCGTATGCATGCTTTCCTTATAATTTTCCTCAGCTATTTTATTTTTATCGCTCATGACAGGGGGTTATAGACTTTCAATGACTTACTTCAACCTGGCTTGAATTTCCTTGGCTATTTCAGAGAGACCCTCGTTTTCTACCGCCTGCATGGAGGCTACCGGGTCCACTGCCGCGACTTCAACGCCATTATTAACTTGCTGTACAATTACATTGCAGGGCAGCATCGCTCCAATTTTATCTTCAGCTAATAATGCTATATGAGCGAAAGGCGGATTGCATGCACCCAGAATCTTGTAAGGCCGAAAATCTTTATCCAGCTTTTTCTTCAGGGTTTCTTTTACATCGATCTCGGTAAGGATTCCGAACCCTTCTTCTTTCAGGGCGTCCGTTACTTTTTGGATCGCTTCCTCGAAGCTTGCGTCTTTCAATGTTTTTTCGTGATAGTATTTCATCTTTCAATTTTTTAGTTTTCTATCCAATGGGATTGTAGTGATTTAAATCGTAAAATGATGTAACAATTGTTACATAACTGTTTAGCTACTCCCTTAAAACGTTGTCTATCGCTTTGAGACGATCAATTGCTACCTTCCAACCTTTAGATCAGCTAGCTAGTCATTAATGTTTCGTGTTTCTTCATCTAACTTACCTTCAAACTCAGGTAAGGGTCTGTTTTTCTTTTCCTCTTCTGTCTCCACCACACCATTTTCTCTGATGTCGTTGATCAACCATTGCATTTCCATAATTTCCCTACGTTGGGCTTTAATAATTTCGTTAGCGAGTTTCCTTACCCGTACATCCTTTATTTGCGCGCGCTCACTTGTCAAAATTGCAATTGAATGATGTGGAATCATACCTTCCATATAGTCTACCCCAGTGACGGTGACCTGACTTCTTACCAATCCTATACCACCGACAATAAATACAATACCCAACCCGATTATTGCGATGTTTGCCCCTCGGTTTTGATACATATTCAACATATACAGGAGCATTATGATGATCATAGCTCCAGCCATTATCAGGGTCATAAAAAGCCTTGTTTCGCTAAACCAGAAATGATCAATA
>NZ_CAXBOC010000161.1:0-10149 GCF_963976465.1 uncultured Cyclobacterium sp.
CTCCAACCTCGCATCATTAAATTCCATCCAATTGGTTTCTTTAACAAAGCGGTTGATATAGGAATACTTTCTAAGCTTGTTGTTAAAACCTATCTGTTCAATACTTAATTTTTGCTCGCTGGTATTAAAGGCGAGTTCCTTCGCCTCGACCACATTGATATAATCATTGACATGCAGCTGAACATCCTCAAGGTATCCTTCAATATTATCTACTGAAAATAAGGCTTGCTGACTCTCGATATCCTGATCAGTTAGGCTAAAACCATCTGCAAAAATAAAAAGGTCCTTGATCAATAATCGGGTGGAATCAGTTTTACTGTCTTTGTTTCTAAAATAGGCTTGGTTGACCCTAAAATGATTGAGACTAATTTTTTTGTAGTTTTCTCCTTGATTTCCCTGTCCCTGCTCCATTGAATCGGTGATTTCTTCTAAATCCGGCGTAAGGGTTTCCAAAACCACATCTGCTATATAGGCTGAGTCCAGGTGAATGCTGTTGTAAAACAAAAAATCAACCCATTGAAAACCAGTGAGACTGGCCTCTTTAAATGAAAGGTTAAACTTTATTTTATTCTCCTCTTTTAATTTCTCTCCTGGATAAATATGGACTGAATCCATTTTCAAAAAAGTGCCTTGATAATTATAATCCAAGCTGATTTTACCAAAATTAACCTCATGCCCCGCAAAATCATTGGTACGAACAATCATATTGCTTACAATTGTTTCCGCATTTTTATTAAGGTAACTGTTGACCAATACAGGCAATAAATAGAAAAAACCAAGCATAACTAGCCCAATACAAAAGGTAATAATGATAGATTTTTTCATACAATAGGTTTTTATTCCGTTTAAGTTAAGGATAAAAACCAATTCCTTAAGAAAAGGTTTTTACATAGGTAATTTTATGACATATTTTCGCCCTTTTCTTACATTGAGTTTGGTATTGATCAACCAGGGATTGTAGATTTTCACTTCCTTATAATTGCTTTTGTGCTCAACAGCCCATGCAGCAAGGTTATCGATACTTTCGGTAACCTCTATTTCCCTCAAAGGAGGCAAAGAATACAGGTCTTCCTTTTGAAGTTCAAATCCATATTTGGCCTGATTTTCGAAAATCTCCTTCATGGCTAAAATCCTAAAAATATACCTACTGGTTTCTTCATTCAGGTAAAGGTTATAATAATCAGGGCTTAACTGTTGGTTTTTCCTTCGGGCAATACCTGCCATTCCTAAATTATAGCTGGCCGCTACGCTTGTCCAATTGCCGAACTTCCCATAGGCGGCCCTGATGTATTTACATGCTGCAATGGTTGCCTTTTCGAAATGGTACCTTTCATCTACATAGCGGTTGACCTCCAAACCAAAATCTCCTGCAGTTCCTCTCATAAATTGCCAAAATCCTTTGGCTCCAGCAGGAGAGGTTACATTCAGCAATCCGGACTCAATAATGGCTACATATTTAAAGTCGTCCGGGATTCCATTTTCCTCTAAAGTCTTTTCAATAAACGGAAAATATTTCCCTGATCGCTTTAGCATCAACAAGGCATTGGATTCCCAATAAGCATTGACATAAACTTCACGTTCAAACCTTTCAAAAACATCAGGCTGCTCAACAGGTACTTTCTCTCCTGCAAATTCCGGCTTATCCGGAAGATCAAATATTTTCACCCGTGGCTTACTTCTCGCCTCCCCTGCACGCAATGTTGCAGCTTCCCCTTCACTTGCAGGCAATTGTGTTTTTTCTTCCTTGCTTTGGTAAAACAAAAATCCTATAATCACAAATTGCAAAGCAACCAGGAAGTATAAATTGTAAATATGCTTCTTTTTCAATGGACTAATAATTTGGAGAAAGTAAGTACTTGTTATAAAATTCGTCAATTGCGCTGACAGCCTCATCGGCAGTATCCACCAAAACAAATAGATCGAGGTCTTCCTTGCTAATGTTCTCAAATGATTCCAGCATGGTGGTTTTTATCCACTCAATTAAACCTTCCCAATATACTTTCCCAACCAGCACTATTGGAAAACGTCCTATTTTCTTGGTTTGGATAAGCGTCAAGGCTTCAAACAATTCATCCATTGTACCAAAACCTCCCGGTAATACCACGAAGCCTTGGGAATATTTGGTAAACATAACCTTGCGAACAAAAAAGTAATCAAAAGTAATGAGCTTGTCCGGGTCAATATAAACGTTATTAAACTGCTCAAAAGGCAAAACAATATTCAACCCTACAGACTTTCCACTCTCAGAATGAGCACCTTTATTTCCTGCTTCCATAATCCCCGGACCGCCACCGGTAATTACTCCATATCCATGTCTCACCAGCTTGGCCGCAATGGCCTCAGCAGTCTTATAATTTGGGTGGTCTGATTTTGTTCTTGCAGAACCAAAAATCGTAACACAAGGCCCTATCTTGGCTAGCTTTTCAAAACCCTCCACAAATTCACTGATGACTTTAAAAATTACCCAAGAATCTGCACTCTTTATCTCGGCCCAGTCTTTCTCCTTAAAGGCCCTCCTAATTTTGTCCTCCTCTTTACCTTCTTCCATTCTTATCCAATCAAAAACTAAACATCTAAAATTATAGCAATATTTTTTTTTCTAATGTAAACCATCAGCATCGAGTAAACAAACGACTTTTATAAATAATATAAAAATCTTTGTTGCAAAAATTCGAATTAAAAATGCCTAAGCATTAAATTCCAGAATATTTTACCTTATTTAAAGTATGGAATCAATTTATAATGCTGAATATTGGCCTTTTGCCATTCTATTGACAAGTATCGCTTTGGTGGTAGTATTGGTGTCCCGAATGAAGTTTCATCCTTTTGTCGCCCTAGTTTTGGCGGCAGTGTATGTGGGCCTGATGACACCCAACCTAATGGAAAGTGAGGGGATAGCCGCAGCCCTGGATGAACCCATGATCGCCTTTGGAGTAATGGCAGGGAAAATAGCATGGGTTATCGCTTTGGCAGCCATCATAGGTACTGCCATGCTTGAAAGCGGGGCTGCAGAGAAAATAGTCACCCAACTGTTAAAAAAACTTGGGGAAAAACAAGCTGCATTGGCCTTGCTTATCGCCGCCTTTTTGCTTTCCATTCCAGTGTTTTTGGATACTGTTTTTTTCCTACTCATCCCCTTGGGTATTAGCCTGGCCCTTAAAACCGGTAAAAATTATATCCTTTATGTAATGGCCATCGGAGGAGGTGCCGCCATTACTCACAGCATTGTCCCTCCCACTCCCGGCCCTTTAATCATGGCCGAAAGTTTGGGAATACCCTTGGGGACGGTGATTCTCTCCGGAATTATCTTAGGAATCGCCCCAGCAATTCTGGTTATATTATTGGGCAAGAGGATCAATAAAAAAATGGTGGTACCTATCCGGATTAAATTGCCTGAAAAAACCAGAGATGCTTCGGAAATTTCTATGATGTGGGCACTTGCTCCCATTGTATTACCCATATTAATGATAGGCTCTGGCACCATGATTCAAGTCCTTACAGGCAATGTCCCCGAATGGTTGGTCTTTCTGGGAAATAAAAATTTGGCCATGGCTGCCGGAGCAGGGGCAGCCCTCTACCTTTGGGCTAAATCTGAAAAAATGGCCTCAGGCGAATTGTGGGCAAAAGTAGGTAAACCCTTGGAAATTGGAGGGGTAATCATTCTTATTACCAGTGCCGGCGGCGCCTATGGGGCCATGATTAATAATAGTGGCATAGGAAAGGCAATTGGAATGGCTACAGAAAATTTCCCTTTGCACTTTATTCCCCTTGCCTGGCTTATTTCGGCAGTGCTGAAAACAGCCCAAGGCTCCGGAACTGTAGCCATGATATCCAGTGTAGCCATTATGTCTGCCTTGATTGGAGATGGCCAAGCTTTGGGTTTTCATCCCGTTTATTTATTAATGGCCATGGGATTTGGTTCATTATTTATTTCTTGGATGAATGACAGTGCCTTTTGGGTGGTGGCAAGAATGAGCGGGATGACCGAAAAAGAAGCCCTTAAAACATGGACTTTCCTACTCGCATCCATTTCTTTGCTTGGCATGGCACAGGTATGGTTACTTTCTTATATATTCCCTTTTGTCTAAACAAAAACCCAAATACATGAATGTACTAATTATAGGAGGTGGTGGATTTATTGGCAGCAGACTTGCTACAGAATGGCTACAACAACAGCCCCAATCTAAGGGTAAAATCACCTTGGTTGACAGGGAATTTCCGGATAAAATTACCAAAAACCCGGGATTCAAATGCGTTGAAGGTGATTTTAGCGATCCAACCATTATTACCCCCCTTTTGATAAAAAAACCTGATTTAATCTTCCACCTGGCGGCAGTGGTTAGTGGTGAAGCTGAAAAAAACTTTGACTTGGGCATGCGTGTTAACTTGCATGGCAGCTTGCATCTACTAGAAAAATGCAGGGAATTGGCCTATTGCCCAAAGATCGTATTTGCCAGCTCTTGTGGGATATTTGGAGGAGATGTAAATCAGGTGCTCACCGAAGAAACAGCCCCCAAACCAAAGAGTTCCTACGGCACACAAAAAGCAATAGTTGATCTTTTAATGAATGATTTTAGCAGGCGCGGTTTTGTGGATGCCAGATGCCTTAGATTGCCTACCATCACCGTAAGGCCCGGCAAACCAAACGCGGCAACTTCTTCTTTTCTGAGCAGTATCATCCGAGAACCTTTGAACGGCCAACCTACCAGCTACCCCGTTGCACCTTCTTCCCCTTTTTGGATACTCTCGCCCAAACAAGTGGTCCGTAACTTTATTCATGCAGCCCAACTACCGGCAAAAACCATCGGAGAGGATCGCACCATAAATCTCCCCGGCATAACTGTGACGGTGCAGGAAATGATCGATAGCCTGGAGCAAGTCACACATAAAGGTATTACGGAGCTTATTTCTTATCAACCTGATGCCTTCCTGCAAAGCATTGTCCTTACCTGGCCACCAAATTTCGACACCAAAAAAGCGGATGCCTTGGGCTTCACCGCAGATAAAAACACTATAGAAATCATTACCAATTATATTCAAGAAGAAAATATTCAGGTACCTGAAAAATAAACTCAACGATGGAAAGCACAATAAAAACGGCACTAATTACCGGAGCGGGTTCAGGCATTGGAAGGGCCGTGGCTCAAGCTTTGGCTAAGGACAATTGGACCCTTATATTAACCGGAAGGAGAGAAGCAAGCCTTAAAGAAACAGCCGGCCTTTGTATCAAAAACGACCACTTGATCTTCCCTGCAGACATTACCTCTCCGGAAAGTGTCAAAGCGTTGTTTGAAAAAATACAAGAAAAATATGGGCGATTAGACTTATTGTTCAACAATGCTGGAGTAAATGCTCCTGCCATTCCATTGGAAGAGCTGAGTTTTGATGATTGGAAAAAGGTAGTGGACACCAACCTGAACGGAGCTTTTCTTTGTACACAGCAAGCCTTTAAACTGATGAAGAAACAAGAGCCAAAAGGTGGACGCATCATTAATAATGGCTCTATCTCTGCTCATACTCCAAGGCCTATGTCTGTGGCTTACACCGCTAGCAAACATGCCGTAACCGGCCTAACACAATCTACTATCCTCGACGGAAGAGATCAAAACATTACTTGTGGGCAGATCGACATTGGCAATGCAAAAAGTGACATGACCAAGAAAATGGAAGAAGGTACACTACAGGCAGATGGTTCCCGAAAGATCGAACCGACCATGGATGTCATGGAAATAGGAAAAGCAATCGTCTACATGGCCGGCCTGCCCCCTGCTGCCAACATACCCTTTATGACCATCATTGCCAATGGCATGCCCTATATTGGCAGAGGTTGACCTATTGGCTATTGACCAATCGTGTCGCCTCTTAAAAGCATTCCATGTTTTTTAAAATTCCATTTAAGCCGCCCTTTAGCTTTTAATTTCCGTGCAAAAAAATCTCACAACAGGCTTGGAAATTGTTAGTAATATATTTTTTGGACGGCCTCTCATTGTTAATGGAAGTATTTTTGCTGAAAGAGATTAATTAATTGAAACTCCGGAAAGTCCGGGCCAATTAATCTATAACCTCCATTTAGCCTAAGCCTACATTAAAAGGAATGTTAAAGGATTGGAAATTACGAATAACTGGCAATTTTGATTTTCCGGATTCAGCCGGCAACAAGCCTTTATGATTTAAACGGATACTATCAATGAACATTATTTTATTATTAATCGGAATACTAATCGTTATTGTAACGAATTTGGATGCACTGTCTACCATTCTCCGAATAAATGGGGGAAGTAAAATTTCGAATTTTGTTGCAAGAAATGTTTGGCGAGCGAGTGTTTTTATTTCAGGAAAATTTTCTCGGGTATCCATTTTGAGCAACGCAGGTCCATTAATTGTCGTGACTTTATTTTCTCTTTGGGCGGTGTTGCTTATGATTGGATATGGGCTCATTTACAATTCATATGTTCACTCAATTGTAGAAACATCTACGGAACTGCCTGCAAGCATCACGGCAAAATTTTATTATGTTGGCTATACACTAACTTCACTAGGCAATGGTGACTTGAAAACCGGAAACGATTTCTGGCGTATTATTTCGAATTTCACGGGTTTAAATGGAATGTTTTTACTGTCCATAGCCATTTCTTATTTTATTCCGCTAATGAATGCAGTAGTGAAGCAGCGCATGTTAGCTACTTATATTTCAAACCTCGGAGATACCCCCACCGAAATAATTTTAAACGGATGGAATGGAACTAATTTTAATATATTGCATGAACAATTCAAAGATTTGTACCCCATGATTCTTATGCAGTGTGAGCAACAATTGGCTTACCCTGTGCTCCTTTATTTCCATTCAGAAAATCCAAAATATTCTCCCCAACTCAACCTTGCCAAGTTGGATGAAGCCTTGAGTATTCAGGAAGTTTACGATATTGATCAGTCAGACAAGACTTATATTTGGAATAACCTCCGCAAGGCCATGAACAAATATTTAAAAGTGACAAAAAATTCTTATTCATTCAAAACTGAAACAGTCCCTGACTTTCCTTACCAAACTAAATTGGAATCATTAACCAAGCAAGTTCCGAAAGAAACAGCAAAACTCCGCCTAGCTACCCTTAAAGATAGAAGAGCCTTTATTGCCAACCTGGTAAAAAATGATGGATGGAAATGGGAAAAAAGCATGAGTTAATTGGTCCAAAATAACACTTATTTTTTAGTTTTTATGGAGCCCCATGGCGAAATGTCAGGCAGAGTACATAAGGCATAAAATTTGTGATGAAAACCTGAAATAGCATCAAATAAAAACAGCTACCATGAATGATCAAGAATTTAAAGCCTTTGTTGTTGAAGAGAAGGAGGGAGACTTTAGCGGATCCATTAAAACAAGAAATATTGAGTCTTTACCCGAAGGGGATATATTAATCAAAGTTTCCTATTCTTCCCTTAATTATAAGGATGCCCTTTCGGCTTCAGGGAATAAGGGCGTTACTAGAAATTTCCCCCATACCCCGGGCATTGATGCGGTAGGGGTGGTTGCTAAATCTGAAAACACTACTTTTAATGAGGGGGATAAGGTAATTGTTACCAGTTATGACTTGGGGATGAACACCTCCGGAGGATTTAGTGAATACATTCGCGTTCCTGCAGCCTGGGCGGTAAAATTACCTCAACACCTGAGCATGAAAGAAGCCATGATTTATGGGACAGCAGGTCTTACCGCAGGGATGTCAGTATTGCGGCTTACAGCATTGGTAAAGCCTGAAGATGGCAAAATCCTTGTTTCAGGAGCTTCCGGAGGAGTAGGTGCCTTGAGTGTAGCCATTCTTTCTAAACTGGGATATACTGTGGTCGCCATCACGGGCAAGGAGCATGAAAGAGACTATTTGATGAAGCTGGGAGCTCAAGAAATTATACTCCGAACTGACTTTGAAAATTTAGACAAACGACCATTGTTGAAACCTGCTTACGCAGGAGGAATAGATACCGTTGGGGGTGTGATCCTCGAGAACATTATTAAATCTACAGTTCCTATGGGGGCAATCACTTGCTGCGGCAATGTGGCCTCACCAAAGCTCAACCTTACCGTTTTTCCTTTTATTTTAAGAGGGATCTCACTTATAGGGATTGATTCGCAGAATTATCCTATGAACTATAGAGAACAGGTTTGGAATAAACTGGCTGAAGAGTGGAAGCCTTCTCAGCTTTCTGAAGCCTACGATGAAATATCTTTGGCTTCACTTCCGGAAAAAATAGCCCTGATCCTAGAAGGTAGATTAAAAGGTAGAACAATAATAAAAATAACTGAGTAAATGGGATATTTATTCCAAAACACTACTCCGCAACCAGAAGGTCAGTTGCTTGCAAAGGTATTTCCCCTTGCAAGTGGCTAACCTTTCTCTATTTTTTTGGCATCACTACTCCATCAGCCCCCTTATTTAACTTCATTTTCACCAGCACCTCATGTAGTGTTTCTGCGGCAAGACCGTGAAGTACCAAACGGTAAGCAGCACTATAGGTGGTCACAGGAACCATGGGATGTTTGTTATTGATTAAGCCGAGATGCCCGGGTGTGCCAAGTATTTGAGAGGCATAAATGGCAATGGTTTCGTCCAATTGCAATGAATTGGAAGCCCTGATAAAATCATTGGAAGTAAGGAAGAGTTGATAAAAAGGAGTGAAAAGCTCAATGGCAGATCTCAAGTCCAAAATATTAGTCCACTTGTCCGGAAAGTCAATATGGTCAAATTGATCTTCAGTGATCATGCTGAGGTTTAAGTTCTCCGGCGGACCAATAGTAATGTTTTTCTCTTTTAATTGTCGATTCAATCGGATGACAAAATTGTATAAGTTCAGGTCATGCTTTAAGAACAGATCGTCTTTTACATCCTCAAAATCTTTGGGCTTGAGAGGACTTCCCACAATTTCTACATTGGAAATATTTCCGGCAATAAATTGCAGAATTTCGGTACCTATATGAAAATGCCTGAAAATTAACAAATTGGCATCCGGACTAACAAATCGCTTGAGTCCCCAGGCCAAAACCCTGTGAAGGATCTTGGATGAATTGATAAGTTTGGGAAAGAAAAACTTAAAAATATGAATGAAAAACATGCTGATCTTGGATCCCACCTCGATAAAAGGCAACAAATACCTTACGGATTTTGAAGAATTGTCCCTCATCAAAACCAACTTAGTCCTTTGGTTAATCGGGATGCTGTCATCCAGAAACAAGGCCAACCAAGGGTTGGGATCTCGCTCGTCATGTTGCGATAAATCTAATATATTGTCTTTCATATTGCTCCCTAGTAATTCCCCAATTCCTCCAATTGCATGCGGTATAATTTCGCCGTTATCTTGGCTGTTTTCACAATCTTTTTGGCTATTTCCATATTCATTTTGGGATGATCCAAGGCCTCTTCCAGGTTGTGAAAATGATTTTCATCCGCTGTCCCATGGTAGGTAAAAAAAGAGACCTGGCTGTTTTTCAATTGCAGCTGGTCTTGCATCAATTCCCCCCAATAACCCGCCAGCCGTTTGCCTATTCCTTCAATAATAAACATTGAACCTAACAAATCTATCGGGTTGGCTTTGCTCGCCTGTTGAAACATAAAAGAAGTCAAGGCTACTGTTCCAATATTTTTTTCACCAGACCTTATGGTTTCCGGGTTTTCTCCCAAAGCCTCGAAGTTTCTTTCTAGCATCTGGTAATCCTTGTGCTCAGTAGCCGTATGTTTAATAAAGGCAGAACGCAAGTCAAATAAATCAATGTCAATATTGGAGGCAGCTCTGGATATCCACTGGGAGCCATCAATAACCTGTTGCCTTAGGTCTGTCAACAATAGCTTATAATCAGCCATACTCAAACTTCCATCGTGTATTTTGGCCACAATAGGCACTTTCAATAAAGCCGATTCAAAGTCAATCCATACCCGAGACAGGCTACGTATCAACCATTCCGAAGTTTCGTTTGCTTCAATGATCAGCTCAGGAGGCACTATTTCTCTGGGAGGATATACTTTTTTTTCTTCGCTTTTCCCTACCACTGTTAATTGCATAAAAGAAGTGATGAACCTCCCGCTTTCCGGCACCATACAAAGGACTTTGTCTCCCCTTCTCAACTTTCCCGAATACATCAATTCTTCTACCATAATAAAA
>NZ_CAXBOC010000162.1:0-10144 GCF_963976465.1 uncultured Cyclobacterium sp.
ACGCCGAATAGCTACAAGGCGGAAGTTAATGTATTCGTCATTCCGAGACTTTGCGAGGGCCTTTCCCGTTGGAAGGCGAAGGAATCTCAACAGTGGCGAGACTGCCACACCCTTGCCTCACCCTTGCCCTTCCCTAAGGGTTCGCAATGACTTAACAAGTACATCTGGCTCACTTCGACAGGCTCAGTGGCCGAAAGATAGTGTGACCGATGACGATTTTTACGTCATTCTGAGATTTTGCAGGAGCCATGCGGGAGGGAAGGCGAAGGAATCTCCTAAGTGATGAGATTGCCACAGCCTTTTCCTCCGCAAAACCTCTCCAAAAAGGGTTCGCAAGGACGTAACAAGCACATACTGGCACACTTCGACAGGCTCAGTGGCCGAAAGATAGTGTGACCGATGACGATTTTTACGTCATTCTGAGATTTTGCAGGAGCCATGCGGGAGGGAAGGCGAAGGAATCTCCTAAGTGATGAGATTGCCACAGCCTTTTCCTCCTTATAAAGGGAGAATTTGGGCTTTCAGCAATGGGGTGACTTTTGCTGAATATGGGATAGCATCTCTTGGAAAAACCGCTAGCCCAAAAGAGGGATGATCACCTAATTCGAGTTAAACCTATTGCCATCGAGTGGCACAAAGATTTTGTCAGCATCATAGAAAAACTACAATACTGACAAAATCATAACAAAAAACTGATCTACAGATGTTTATAAAACTGTTAAACAAATTGATCAATCCACTGACAAAGGCTTAATGCAAATCAAATGATTTTCTTATCTCAAAAATTTTCCTAATGTAGTCAATCAGGTCACTACTTTGGGTAAAGTTTAAGGTCTGCTGTCCATCGGAATAGGCTTTATCCGGATGCTCATGGGATTCGTAAATGATTCCATCTGCGCCGGCCATCACCCCTGCCAAGGCCATTTGTGGTACAAAGTCCCGAATACCAATACCATGAGAAGGATCCACCACTACAGGCAAATGGGATTTAGACTTTAAAATGGGAACTGCATTCAGGTCTAAGGTATTTCTGCTTGCCCTTTCATAGGTACGGATTCCGCGCTCACAAAGAATGAGTTTTTCGTTCCCCCCTGAAAACACATATTCCGCAGATTGAAGCAGTTCTTCGATTGTTCCCGAGATTCCCCTTTTGATTAAAACGGCTTTGTCAATTTTACCCAATTCATCCAAAAGGTTAAAGTTTTGGGTATTTCTGGCGCCTACTTGAAAAATGTCTACATAATCGTGCATTTCTTCTATCTGGGAAACCTGCATGACTTCAGTTACGATTTTAATTCCTGCAGCCTTTGCATGTTGGTACCAAAGCTTTAGGCCATCCATGCCCAGTCCTCTAAATGCGTAGGGACTGCTCCTGGGTTTGAAGACTCCACCTCGCATCATGCTTACCTTGTTCTCTTTTAGGTGAGCAATTACCCGTTCGATTTGCTCCTCGGATTCTATGGAACAAGGCCCGGAAATAATGGCCATATCTCCATCTTTAATTTCAATTCCATCTCCAAGATCAATGGATGTAGGTTTTGCTTTCCACTTTTTAGACACTAGTTTGTATTCATCAGATACCACGTGGATGTCTAAAATACCATCCATGGCCCCAATTTTTCTAATGTCATAGGAAGCTTTTCCAATACCTATCAGGTAATTCCCAACCTGTGTTTTGACCTCGCTCACCTTATAGCCTAAGCCATTGATCTTTTCGATCAATTTTTGGGTTTGTTGCGGGCTTATGTCTGTCTTTAGCTGTACGATCATGATATGACGCCTTTAATATATGTTTTAATTTCTTCGTTGAAGGATTTTGCCTCCCTGACAACATTGATAAAAGCACTCCCAATAATTGCTCCGTGTGAGTAGGTCGAGGCGGTGGAAAAAGAGGCCTTATCTGATATACCAAAACCTATCAATCGTGGATTTTTAAGTCCCATATCTCTCACCCTCTCAAAATAGGCAATTTGCTCAGGACTTACCTCCTTTTTAGCTCCTGTAATACTTGCCGAAGAGACCATATAGATAAATCCATCTGTTTTGCTATCAATTTCCCGGATTCTTTGTTCAGAGGTTTGCGGAGAAATCAGGAAGGTATTTCTAAGGTTATAATGGTCAAACAAATCTTTATAGGCATCGGTATATTGCTGCATTGGCAGGTCAGGAATAATCACTCCATCAACACCTACTTCCTGACATTTTTTGCAAAAATCTTCCATTCCGAACTGCACAATAGGATTTAAATACCCCATCAATACCACAGGAATATTTAATTTACTCCTTAAGCCTTTCAATTGCGTAAACAACAGTTTAAGGGTCATTCCATTGTTAAGGGCCACATTATTGCTATCCTGAATGGTAGGGCCATCGGCTACAGGGTCAGAGTAAGGAATACCTATTTCAATAATATCTGCACCTGCCTCTTCAATGGCTTCCATGATCTCCATGGTGTCGTCCAACTTTGGGAAACCTGCTGTAAAGTATATAGAAAGGATATTGCCATCCTTATTTTTAAATAATTCGTCTATTCGATTCATGGTCATTAATAATTACCCCATTTAATATATGTTTCCAAATCCTTGTCTCCTCTCCCTGACAAGTTGATTACGATGATGTCCGACGCATTGAATTTTAGCTGCTTCAAAGCAGAAAGTGCATGGGCCGATTCTATGGCCGGTATAATTCCTTCCAAACGACTCAATTCTATTCCTGCTTTCATGGCATCTTCATCTTCTACTGCCAAAAACTCTCCTCTCCCTGAGGCAAATAAATGGGCATGCACGGGACCTATCCCCGGGTAATCCAAGCCTGCAGAAATACTGTGGGGCTCCACTACCTGTCCATCTTCCGTTTGCATAAGTAATGTCTTGCTTCCATGAAGAATGCCCGGTTTTCCCAGTTGTGTGGTGGCTGCAGACTTACCGGAACTTACGCCATGGCCGGCCGCTTCCACCGCTATTAATCTTACTTTCTCGTCATTGTAATAATGGAAAAACGCCCCTGCAGCATTGCTTCCTCCTCCTACGCAGGCAACAACTATGTCCGGGCTATCTTTTCCCTCTTTTTCTAAGAGTTGTGTTTTGATTTCAGCAGAAATTACCGACTGAAACCTGGCAACCATTTCAGGGTATGGATGAGGTCCAACCACCGACCCAATAATATAATGCGTATCAACAGGATTGTTAATCCACTGCCTCATGGCTTCATTGGTAGCATCTTTAAGGGTTTTACTACCTGAATTGGCAGGCACCACTGTGGCGCCAAGAATCCGCATGCGTTCCACATTGGGTTTTTGACGCTCCATATCAATGGCACCCATATAGACCGTACATTCCATTCCCATTAAGGCACAAACAGTAGCTGTGGCTACCCCATGTTGTCCTGCCCCTGTTTCGGCAATAATCCGCTTTTTATTGAGTTTTTTGGCCAGGATAATTTGCCCTATGGTATTGTTGATCTTGTGGGCTCCGGTATGGCAAAGGTCCTCTCTTTTAAGGTAGATTTTTGCTCCATATTCTTTCGACAATCTTTCGGCCAAAAACAAAGGAGTAGGCCTTCCCACATAATCTTTGAGCAGTCGATCAAACTCTTCCTTAAAAGCTTCAGAAGCCATGATTTGCTCATAATTTTCTCTAAGCTCTTCTATGTTGGGATACAGCATTTCAGGGATGTAGGCTCCCCCAAAATCTCCGTAGAATCCATTTTCATCAATCTTTATCATCGGTTTTCTTTTTTTTCGCTGTGGCAGCTTTATCTCTGATTGCTGCCGTAAATGTCTTTATTTTTTCCAAATCCTTGACACCTTTGGAAATTTCAAATTTTGAATTGATATCAATTCCCGCCATGGCAGGAAAAGCCTCATAACAAGCCAGAAGGTTTTCCGCATCTTTGGGGGTTATTCCTCCGCTTAACAGAAAAGGCGTCTCATAAGGATAGGTTTCTAATAGCTCCCAATTGAACTGATGGCCTGTGCCCCCGTAGGAAGGACCATCTGTATCAAACAGGAAATAATCCACCAGGTCTATATAGGGTTCCAATGACTTCCAACTCCAGTCTGCTCCTACCCTAAAAACCTTGATCAGTTTTACTTCGGTCTGTTCTTTTAGGGCTTGTAGCTGATCCGTAGATTCATCTCCATGAAGTTGAACCATGGAAAGGCCGTAATCCTTTATTATTCTAAGGATTTCTTCTGTGCTTTCATTGACAAACACCCCCACTTTGGGTAAAGCGATACCCTTATAGTGGGTAGCATCTTGTCCAAAATTAGGCACATAACGACCTGAAGGAGGGTAGAATATCATCCCCATCCATTCAACTTCCGCTATTCCCAACAAACCTGAAATATTCTCAGGCTCAGCCATGCCGCAAACCTTGATGATCATACGGCTACCTGTCCCTTGGAAGCTGCCAATAACTTCCTGTATTGTTGCATAAAATTATAGGCCGCCTGATGCGGACGGATGGTCTTCATGAAGTTTTCTCCGATCAGAAACCCATCATAACCTGCCTGTTTTAATTGGACCAAAGTGGCCGGATCAGCAATGCCACTTTCTGAAATTTTGGTAAAGGTATCGGGTATGGCTTCCCCCAGATCCAAAGAGGTTTGAATATTCACCTCAAAGGTCTTTAGGTTTCGGTTGTTTACACCTACTAGGTCTACATGCTCGTTAAGGCTTTTTTTCAATTCCTCCCCATCATGCACTTCCAACAAGACCTCCAAACCCAGGTTTTTGGCAAAAACAGCCAATTCTTTGAGTCGTTTTGGCTCCAAGGCGGCTGCTATCAATAAGATACAATCTGCTCCAATGGACCTGGCCTCTATGATTTGGTATTCATCTACAGTAAAGTCTTTCCGTAAAATTGGGCAGAAATTGAATTTTCTTGCCAGGCCAAGGTCTGCTTCACTTCCTCCAAAAAAATCCTTGTCAGTCAGCACAGACAAAGCAGAAGCTCCGGCTTGCATATAACCAATTGTGGTTTGCTCCACCGATGCTGTCCCATTGATAAGGCCTTTGGAGGGCGATCTTCTTTTGAATTCAGCTATGATCCCGGTCTTCTCAGGGTGGCTGACATATTTTTTCATGGAAACCACCTCACTTTCGAAAAACAAACTTTTCTCCAGCAATTTTTGTGGGTAAAGGGCTTTACGCTCTTCTATTTCCTCCTTTTTTCGAGCAATTATTTTTTCCAGTATATTCATTCTTAGCTAATATTTATGGAGGTTTTAGGATTTATCAATTCTTTGAAAACTTTGAGTGCTGTACCATTTTTTAAGGTTTCGGTAGCTTTTTCTCTAGCGGTATCCAGACTCCAATCCGGCTTAGACGTGGTGAGGGCAAGGGTAGCATTGGCTATTACCACTGCTTCTTGCTCTGGGCTTCCTTTACCTTTCAAAATCTTCATGAAAATATCTGCAGATTCCTCAATGGTGGTTCCTCCCTTGATGGTTTCAGGCATAATGGTATTGAAACCTAATTCTTCCGGACTAACAATTTTTTCCCCATCGTTAGAAATCCACTTAAGATCACCTGTCAATGAGACTTCATCATATCCATCCAGGGCATGTAAGATACTAAATCTCACATCATTGTTTTGGTACAGGTAACCATACAGCCGTGCAAGTTCAAGACTAAAAACACCTACCAATTGTTTTTTTGGGAAACTCGGGTTGACCATAGGGCCCAGCATATTGAAGAAAGTTTTTACCCCCAGCTCTTTGCGCACCGGACCTATGTGTTTCATGGCCGGATGGAAAAGAGGGGCATGCAAAAAACAAATCCCGGCATTATCCAGACTGCTTTTTAACTGATCCACATCATTGGTAAACTCATAACCAAAATGAGCCAAAAGGTTTGAAGATCCGCAAACCGAGGATACCCCCACATTGCCATGCTTGGCTACCGGTTGCCCTGCGCCGGCCACAATAAAAGATGCCAGGGTGGAGACATTAAAGGTATCTTTGCCATCCCCTCCTGTGCCACACAAATCAATGGCATCATATTCAGGGATATCTACAGCGATACACCTTTCGAGCATGGCCTCTCTAAATCCCATCAACTCTTCAACCCTCACACTTCGCATCATAAATATGGTCAAGAAAGCAGCCATCTGGCTTGTATTTACTTCACCGGAAGTCATTTCTTTCAATATCCCTTTTGCTTGTTCTTTGCTTAGGGTTTTGTGTTCTATCAGGTGGTTGAGTATCTCTTTCATTAATTGTTATTTTTTTTACCTTCAATCCAGTTTTTTATTATTTGCACCCCATTTTCAGTCAGAATGCTCTCGGGATGAAATTGCAAGCCACGTACATCAAATTCTTTGTGCTTGATGGCCATGATCTGTCCATCGGGCGTTTTGGAGGTAACCTCAAGCCCTTCAGGTAGCATCGTGGCATCTATCACCCAACTATGGTACCTGCCTACGGTGAAATATTCAGGCAAGCCTTCAAACAATAAATCAGGTTTGATCTTTATTTTGCTCGCTACACCGTGAACCACCTCTGTTAGGTTGATAAGTCCTGCTCCAAAAGCCTCTCCAATGGCCTGGTGCCCAAGACATACCCCTAAAATATCTTTACTTGCCGCATATTTTTTGATCAGTTCAGGCATAATCCCTGCCTCAGAAGGAAGTCCGGGGCCCGGGGAAAGCAATATCTTATCATAGGCATCCACCTCTTCTAAGCTTATTTTATCATTTCTAATAATATCCATTGATTCTCCATAACCCAATTCTCGGATAATATACACCAAGTTATAGGTGAAAGAATCATAATTGTCCAGTACCAGTATTTTCATCTGTAAATGCTTTTCTATTTAATTAAATTGTCTCCGCAGACTTAAGGGCTACCCGCAAGGCTTCCAGCTTATTACTGACCTCTTGAAGTTCACTCTCAATGGAGGACTTGGCCACTACACCTGCTCCTGCCTGAAATCGCAATTGGTTATTTTCTGATACAAATGAACGGATCAGAATGGCATGATTAAAATCTCCGTTGAAACCCAAAAAGCCTATGGCTCCCCCATAAAACTTCCTTGCGCTATTTTCAAGGTTGTCTATCAGTTCCATGGCCCTGTATTTGGGGGCACCTGACAAGGTACCCGCAGGAAAAGTGTCAGCAACCAGCTGGAGCGGGTTGGCTCCCTCAGGGAGATCCCCTATCACTTTTGAAACCAAATGAATGACATGTGAATAGTATTGAATCTCTTTAAAAACTTCCACATTCACTTTTTCAGAAGACCTGCTTAAATCATTTCTGGCCAAATCTACCAGCATTACATGTTCGGAATTCTCTTTGGGGTCATCATAAAGTTTCACTGCCAATTCAGCGTCCGATTTATCATTTCCTGTACGTTTAAAGGTCCCTGCAATCGGATAAATGGTTGCCTTTCTGCCCTTAACTACAATTTGAGCTTCCGGGCTACTACCAAA
This sequence comes from uncultured Cyclobacterium sp., assembly GCF_963976465.1. NCBI lineage: Bacteria > Pseudomonadati > Bacteroidota > Cytophagia > Cytophagales > Cyclobacteriaceae > Cyclobacterium > uncultured Cyclobacterium sp. The sequence goes on from NZ_CAXBOC010000162.1 coordinate 7,432, forward strand.
AATCTTATAAGAACCGTAATCAAAGTAAAATAAATAAGGAGAAGGATTGATGGAACGCAATGCCCGATAAACGTTAAACTCATCTCCTTTAAACCCGGTTGAAAAGGAGCGGGACAATACTATTTGGAAGACATCTCCCCGAAAACAATGATCCCTTCCCTTGGCAAGAATATCTAAAAATTCATTGTCGGTATAATTGGAAGTTTCCTTGCCATCCAGGCTAAATGAATAGCTTGGGATATTTTTATTATTGAGAATCATTTCAATTTTTGGAATTCCCGACTCCTCTTCTCCACCTTCCAAATAATGTTCAAAAATATAAAGCTCATTTTTGAAATGATCCACCACAATCATGTTCTTGTACACCGCATAGTGAATCAAGGGAATACTTGAAGCTTGAGGATTGTTGATGGTGATGTCTTCAAAATAACTTACCCCATCATATTGAATATAGCCAAACAGACCGTTGGTAATGAACTTAAAGTCCATCTCCTCTTCCTGAAAGGTATTCCCAAACTGCCTAAGAGGATCCATAATATTGTCTGTTTTCTCAAGCTTCTTCACAGAAGTGCTCTGGTCGGGAAATGACTGATGGACTTCACCGTTTATTAGAGAAAAAGTTGCCATGGGTTCACAACAGATATAGGAATAACTGTTTTCATTCCCATGGTAGTCAGAACTTTCCAGAAGGATGGTATTGTTATACCTGTCGCGAATCTGAAGGTAAATACTCACCGGAGTGATGGTATCTGCCAATAGCTTTTTATACCGGGTTTTGATTCTTATTTTATTCATTATTTGGGTATTTAAAATAAAAAAAAGGCTTGCCGGGAATCCAGCAAGCCTAAGTATATCGATTGATCAAAATTTGGCAATAGTTAGCTGTTCCCCTTTAAAAGAAGTAAGAAAGCCACCACCAATTTTGATTCTGATTTTTCATAACGTTGAGCAAATATAGAAAAGGGCGTCGATTTTAAAAAGGTATTTTAAGATATTTTTAAAATTGTTCCTTTACTATACTATAAAGCATCAATTTAAGGTTTTAATTCATGAACGATCGCTTCGTTATCAATGGCTTCAAACCTTGATTTATGACTTAAGAATTCAGGAACCATTTTTTTCATTTGTCCCACCAAAGTCATTTCCCCTTCATTGCCTTTCATTTCCATCAATAAGGAGACATCCAAATTAACTTCGTCGAAATTTCCAGGCCTTACTTGAGCGATTTTAATTTTCGGATGATGCGTTTCCAAAGATTTCTCTTGGTCATTAAGCACTTCCTCATATAATTTCTCACCCGGTCTCAAGCCTGTGATCCGAATCATGATGTCTACATCAGGTTTTTTGCCACTCAAGTGAATCATTTTCCTGGCCAAATCAATGATTTTAACCGGTTCTCCCATATCGAATACGAAAATCTCGCCACCATTACCCATTACTCCGGCTTCCAATACCAGGTCACAAGCCTCAGGAATAGTCATAAAATAACGGGTAACTTTTGCATCCGTAACCGTTAGCGGACCTCCTTTTTTTATTTGTTCTTTGAACAATGGAATAACAGATCCGTTGGAACCTAGCACATTACCAAACCTTGTAGTAATGAATCGAGTGCCACCATTACCGGATTCTCTAAGCTTTTTATCCAGGCTTTGAATGTACATCTCGGCAATACGTTTACTGGCCCCCATCACATTGGTTGGGTTCACCGCTTTGTCGGTACTTACCAAGACAAATTTCTCTACCCCATACCTTACGGCCAGGTCGGCTACCGTCTTGGTGCCAAGCACATTGCAGCGCACTGCTTGAATAGGATACCTCTCCATCATTGGTACGTGTTTGTAGGCTGCTGCATGAAAGATCACCTCAGGTCTGTAAGTTTTCATGATGTGCTCCAGGTTTTCTTCGTCTGTCACATCTGCCAAAACAGTTTGTAAAGCCAAATCCTTGAACTCACTTTCCAACCTGATCTCATGCTCATGTAAAGGCGATTCTGCTTTATCCAACATGATCAAAAATCCGGGATTAGCTCTGGCCACTTGCTTACAAATCTCACTTCCTATGGAACCTGCAGCTCCGGTTACCAAAATGGTTTTTCCACTGAGGTAACTTGCTACATTTTTATTTTTTAGATCAATGGCATCTCTACTCAATAAATCTTCAATATTTACTTCCCTTAAGTTGCCAGTTTTGGAGCTACCATCCACCCATTCATTTACAGGAGTGATGGTAAGCGCATGTATATTGAGTGTAATACACCTGTCAATGATTTCTCTTTTTCTAGCCGGAGAAAGGTCCATCACCGAAATAATCAATTCTTTTACTCCCTTTTCTTTCACCAAGCTGTCCAACCTATCCAAACCACCATGAACCCTAATTCCTTCAACCTTTTTCTTTTGCTTTTTAGGGTCATCATCCAAAAATCCGTGAACATTAAACTTATAATGGGTATTTTTCAAGATTGCCTTATGAATAAGAATACCTGCTTCCCCGGCACCAAAAATTAAAACATCTTTTTCCGGCAAATCCGGTTCAACTTTATTTTTGATAAGACTAAAAGCTTCTTTTACAAACAGGCGATAAACCATTAAAAAAGACAAGGTCAATACGGATGTGATCACCAATACTGACAAAGGAAGAAAATGCTTCCCTGGTACCAAGAAAACACTGTAGCCAAAATCAACCAAATAGGCAACCACAGCCGTTATTATGGTGG
>NZ_CAXBOC010000163.1:0-10094 GCF_963976465.1 uncultured Cyclobacterium sp.
AGACACGGAATCCTTTGAGGAATCGGATTCGTAAGAGTGATTTTGTCAGCATTGTTGCAGAAAAAAAAGGCAACAATGCCGCTAAAATCAAGATTATAAACGATTCATTTTCCACGGGCTTCACCCGTGGCTATTATAATTTCAGCCCTTCAGGCTTCTTTGAGTCACTTTATGGTTAAAGATTTTTTTCCAGGATTAATGTAGGTACTGCTGATTCCCGTGATGTCAATTGAGAAACCGGACGGACCCTGAGCGGAGCTGAAGGTGTAGGTTTAACGAATACGCTACCCTAAGGCTTCGACTCCGCTCAGCCACCGGTAAAGAAAATTCGTTTTAAAACTTCATTCCGCAACGCCTGAAACCTATGGCTTCGACACTGCTCAGCCACCGGTAGATTGGAAGGCATTCAAAATTCAGGAACTGGAATCCTTTTAAAAAATAACATCAACCAATTACCTTTCAAAGTATACCAGAGCCAAAAAATTCCAAACTATTGCATGAAATCTTAATGTTTTGGCATGATTATTAAATGATAGTAAGAGTAAAAAAACTTCTTATATCATGAAAAAACAAAACAAAGAATATTTGCAATCATTGGTAATTACCGGAGGAACCATCCTTGGCGCTTTTTTAGTGCGAAAAGGACTGGAAGAACTGTATGAAAAAAAGACAGGTGAAGAAGCTCCAAAAAATCCTTATCCGGAAAACAATTCCCTAAAAGAAGCTTTACTATGGACCGTAGCCACAGGTGTTGTAGCAAGTGTAACAAAAGTTCTGCTTCGCTATACTTTTACAGCCGGTTCCGAGAAAGCGATAGAAAATTAGATTTGAGGATATAACCTTCTGCCGGGAATCGGTTAAAACTTTCTTGTTTTAGCAGGCCGGGCAAATAATTCCAATTCCCTTGGCTAGTTAAATTTGTGATCAAAGTATATTTTTTACCTTTGTTGAAACCCATTATTTTATGAGATACGAACCTGCCAAAGCATCCCTCTATATCAAAAATAGGGCAAAAGTTGCCAATAAATTGCCGTCCAATTCTTTAGCGGTTTTAAATTCCAACGATATCATGCCCACCAATGCAGATGGGACCATGAAATTTAGGCAAAACAATGACCTCTTATACCTTTGCGGAATCGATCAGGAAGAGACTATCTTGGTGATTTGTCCTGACTTTCCTGATCCAGCATTGAGGGAGGTACTTTTTATCAAACCTACCAGCGAGCATATTGCCATCTGGGAGGGACATAAATTCACCATGGAAGAAGCTGCTGCCCTTTCCGGCGTAAGCACCATTAAATGGACCACCGACTTTGACAGTATCTTCAATATTTTAATGAACCTTAGTAAGCATGTATTTCTAAATACCAATGAACACCTAAGGGCTGTAGTGGAGGTGGAAACCAGGACTGCGCGATTTATAAAAGAATGTAAGGCAAGGTATCCCCTGCACCAATACCATCGTTTGGCGCCCATGATGCACAAGTTCAGGGCGGTAAAAGAAACGGAAGAAATCGATCAGATTCAAAAAGCCTGTGACATCACAGAGGCAGGATTTCGTAGGGTACTGGAATTTGTTAAACCGGGAGTGCTTGAATACGAGATTGAGGCAGAATACCTGCATCAGTTTATCAAAAGTGGTAGCAGGGGTTTTGCTTATGAGCCTATCATCGGCTCAGGTAGGAACGCCTGTGTGCTGCATTACCTGGACAACAGTGTAACCTGCAAGGATGGAGATTTGATTCTTATGGATGTAGGGGCTGAATATGGCAATTACAATGCTGACATGACCAGAACTATTCCGGTCAATGGCCGCTTTACCAAACGACAAAGGCAGATATATGAAGCCGTATTGAGGGTGCAGCGACAAGCCATGACCATGCTAAGGCCGGGAATTGATATACAATCCTATCACAAAGAGATAGGCCTGATAATGGAAGGGGAACTCTTGAGTCTGGGTTTGATTGACCAAACAGATATAAAAAACCAGGATCCCAAAAACCCGGCCTATAAAAAATACTTTATGCATGGTACTTCTCATCATTTGGGACTCGACGTGCATGATGTAGGGACAATGTATGAACCGATTCAAGCGGGCATGGTCTTTACCGTGGAGCCGGGCATCTATGTGTTGGAAGAAGAAATAGGCATTAGGCTGGAAAACAATATTGTGATCAATGAGAAGGGCTTTACCGACCTGATGGGTAATATTCCAATTGAGCCTGATGAAATAGAAAGCCTAATGAATGAAAAATAATTTTTAATTCAACCTTACCGCTACATTTTTCATAGATGGACAATTCATTTAAAGCCGGCCTGAAAGAGACCGTTCTGGCCCTGATGGCTGAGAAAAAAGAAGACCTCAATGCCCAGTTACTTGCCCTGCAGGAAGCCTCCAATGCCGACACCAAAAGCAGTATGGGAGACAAATACGAGACGGGAAGGGAGAGCATCAACCAAAGCAGGGATTTATTAGAAAAGCAAAAGGTTCTCTTGGATCGGGATGAGAAAATAATAGCTCAGACTTCTGTGGATCCTACGGCTACCGTAAGCACCGGGGCCTTGGTTAAGGTTCAACTTGGCTGGCTATGGGTGGCGGTTTCCGTTGGTAAGGTAATGCATGAGGGACAGGAAGTTCAGGTGGTTTCGGCTGATTCTCCCTTGGTAGCCGCACTGAAAGGAAAAAGGGTAGGAGATAAAGTAGCCTTTAGAGGTAGGTCTACGGAGATTCTGGAAGTGGTTTAACGTATTGTATCGTTTAAATAAACCCTTGAAGGCTTTGAAGCCTTCATTTTCAACTCCACTTTCAATTGATTACAATTCTTTTCAGGAACTAATTGAAGAACTGTTAGAGAAGAACGACTATAAGACTGCAATGTTAATGAAACAAAACTACGGACTCTTGATGTCTTTTGAACCTGAGGAAACTGTTCAATGCCATCATTTCAATATTGATATTTGGCAAGAAAATTTCAGGAGCGAAATGTTTTCAATTTATCCAGAGCGGAAAATATAACTAACCCTTTAAATTGATGGAACTCTTCATTACCCATCTCCAACTGTTGGAATCTCGCAAAGGCGCAAAGGTTTTAAAAACCCCTCTTAGCGACTCTGCGTCCCTGCGAGGAAATTTTTACCGGTATTATAACCCTTGACCTAAGGTAGAACAAGGTTAAGAAAAACTGAAAATTACAATAGGTGCTTATCTATTTGAATAAACCATACTAGTGTCTATATTGTCCGTTTAAAACATTAGATGCCTTATCCTTGGCAATTAATTGAATGAAACTTTGGACGATTCAATCTTTAGAATTTTACAATAATCTGATTTCTGAGGGGGAAATATATTCCTCAGAAGAATTTGCCGAACCCTATTTTAATAATGCTTATAAATGGATGATCAATCAAATGGAAAATAGAATCGGAAATAGACCGAATTCAAATATTTATCCAATATGGGCTTGGTATCAGTTTAAAAATGTAAAATCTAAAAGACCTGATTTAAGAACCAGGGGATTGTTACCGAAAGGAACTAAAGGTGTCCGGATAGAATTTGATAAACCTGACAACCAAATCTTACTTTCTGATTTTGACTTGTGGCATTTTCCTTTGAATTATTTGTATATAGCAGATAGTGAAAAACATGCCGCTGAATTTGACCATCTTCTCACAAACGCAAAAGTTAAATTTAGGGATAAAGAAATGTATCCATCCAAATTAAAAGAGATTTTGGAATGTAGTTGGAACAAAATTTTCGATATGAGCTATGATTGCGAATACGTGGCTGAAAAGTTTAGTGATAAAAAAATTCAAGCAACATTTTGGAATTTAAAAAGGAGTGAAATAACCAAAGTTGATTTTTTCAATGCAAAATAACACCATTGTCAACAAATAAGCCTCATTGATGCGATTTAGTGGAAAGGCTTGAACAGTTGTACTCAGTTGGTAGACGAAATATTGGCTGACTGGTTGATACGGCCAATTGGATGGGTTGTTTTTTTAAAATGCAATTCGGGCAGGACGATCAATATTTCTTCCTCAGTTTCTTCTTCTTCCCAATATACGATAAAGTTTACATGTACTGAGGCAAGTTGGTATCCCCGCTTTTCCAGGTCCTCCAGTTGCCCTTTGAATTTTTTCGAAAACTTTAAGATGGCTTGGTTTTCTTGGTCGAAGCATGCCCCCTCCTTTGCCTGCAGTTCATCACCACTGATTAAAAGGGAAGTTCTGTATTGAGTATATTTGAAAAAACTCAACCAGACATCTTTATAGCTGAGTTGCATCACCATAATGTCCGGTTCAGGCCAATGGGCGGAGTCGGTCACTTTGATCAGATCGTCAACGATGATATTGTCTAGAAAATCTCCTTTTAAATGAATGGACAGCTGCTGTTTTGCCCTTGTCATGGCGACATACAATAGCCTGATGTCCTCATCTTGCAACCGACTTAGGTTTTGCAGAAGTAAAAAGACATTGTCAAACTCCTTACCTTTGGCTTTGTGAATGGTCGAAACCAAGATGGTGTCTCCATTGTCGGATATGAAATCTTCTAGCTTTGACTCCCGGAGGAAGAGTTCCAAATCAGTTTTGTACTTTCTTTTAGGGTGGGAAGCTTCAAATTCCTTAATCAGGTTAATGCATACGTCAATTTTCGAACTTTTTTTGTACTTCCGCCACAATGCCTTTTTGGCTTGGGTCCATAGTTCTTCATGAATCACATATACCTCTTCCGTTAATTCCAAGTGATTGACGAAATAACGAAGCTCCACAAGGTTGTATAAATTAAAGGCATCATTGGTCTGAATTAACTTGGCAGGGAACTTGTGCTTGAGCAATAAACCGGTGATTTGCAATGCTTCATCATTTGATCTGGTTAATACGCAGGTGCTTCCTTTGAGCTCTGTACTCATGATGGCATTTACCAAGGGAGAAATCAGGTGCTGTCCCCGGTGCTTTACCAGTTTTATATTTCCATTTTTTTGGGAAACGGCTTTTATTGGATTGGTTTTTAACCTGTTTTGAAGTCTTCCAATAAACTGATTGGTGAAGTCAACCAGGTTTTCTTGGCTCCTGTAGTTTTCTATCAATTCATATTTAACGGCCTGTTTTTTATGGATAAATTGTTCCAGGTATTTAGCGTTGGCGCCTCGAAATTCGAAAATATTCTGGTCATCATCTCCCACAGCAATCACTCTCATTTCTTCATTTTGCTCCATCAAGGCCTTGATCAAAGCAAATTCATCGGCATCCATATCCTGGGCTTCATCTATCACCAAAACTGTCTTGGTAATTCGGTTGGCTTCCACTTCTCCACCGGTAATTTTCTCAACTGTTTTTTTGATGATATCGGTCGATTTGTCCAGGTCTCCAATTTTGCCCAGCAAGTCAAAGCAATAGGAGTGAAAGGTTTTTATCTCGATAAAATTGGCCGCATTGCCGATTAGCTTGAGTAGTCTTTGTTTGAATTCTGAAGTCGCTGCCCTGGAAAATGTAACCATAAGTAATTGTTCATGTTTTACATCCTCCATCAGCAGTAATGAAGCCAACTTATGAACCAAAACCCTAGTTTTCCCACTGCCGGGGCCGGCCGCAACCACGATATTATTGGACTGATTGTCTTTGATTATTTTCAATTGACGGGGAGAAAGTTCGCCAAATAGTTGGCGGAATTTGCCGGGGGTGATGTTTCTTTTGATTTCATTTTGTCGGCTTCCCTTGAAATACTTGTTTAAAAAAACGCTGTAATTCAATTGGAAATAATCTTCGGCAAATTGTAAGGCTTCCTGGTAGTCACTCAGCATTCTTTTGGCATATTCTCCTACAATATGAATCTGCTGTACCTTGTTTTCATAAAATTGATTCAACTTTTGGTAATCATCGACCTTGTACCGGATTTTATTGTCCTGTTCAATTCTCTCAATGGTCAATTGGTTGTAGACCACCATAAACCCACCTTCAATTTTTAGAGCTTCAATTCTCGATAAATAGAAAAGGGTTTCCTCAATGTCATCAGCTGTGATAGGAAGCTTAAAAAGTAGGGATGAATTTTCGTAGGCCTCCTTTAGTTCCTGCACCGAAAACTCGATCAGGATCTGAGCTTTGTTTTGATCTTCTTCAGGGGCTTTTGATAAGGCTCTTGAATGTAAAAAATTGATGATGAAGACGGCCAGTTCATGTCGTTTTTTTAGTTTTTCAGCTAGTTTTTTCTTTGGCTGAATGCAAATTATTGCCATGTGAGACCGGGAAAAACTCAAGGCCTTCCTTTTGATCCAATTTTTTATTGCCCAGAAATTAATTAGCGTTTTGATTTTATAAGGGCTAACATCTTTACAGCCATTTTCTTCAGCTGCCTCATTCAATGCTTTTATTTGAAAGGGCCTCTCTTCTTCCCGGAAGGTAGAGAGAAGGAAATTTTCAATACGGGCAAAAGCTTCTACTATTGCGAGTGAGCGGTTTTTGTTTTCCCCATTTTTTATGAAGGCTGTTAAATCTTTGGAGTCTGCCAAGATGTTTTCTTCCCGGAGTAGGCGGATAATCTGAATGACCTCCCCTTTAACAATCCCCAAATGATCAGAAATATAATCTATGCGTGATTCGGCTTCTTCCTCATTTGAGTGGTTTTTGCTTTTGCTGGAAAAAAGTTTTTTTATTATCCGAATACCGTGTTGTTTCTGTTTGTCCTGAAATTTTTCAGAAGCATTGATTTTATCGATGGCCTCTTGTGCGTTTTTGGCGAGGATACTGTTGGCGTATATTTTTGGAATATTTTGCCCCCTTTTGATATAACCGGCCTCCTCCAATGCCGTAATGGCTGTTTTTACGCGAGTCTCTATTTCTTTTATATTGTCATACCAACCCGCTTTTCTGGCAATCTCCAGGGCGGAATTGGATACTGTTGACCTAAAACGGGTGATGTTTTTAATGGCTCTCCAGACCTGTTGAATTTCTTTTATACTTAATTTGGTCTGGTTGAGTAAGATAAAATGTTTGCTGAGATCCTCTTCATTGAATAGTACAAAGCAGTCTGCTGAGATATTTTCATCCCTTCCTGCCCGGCCGGCCTCCTGTACATAATTTTCAAGTGAGTCTGAAATTTCAAAATGGACCACCATCCCAACGTCTTTTTTATCGACTCCCATGCCAAATGCAGAGGTGGCAACCATCACCTGGACTGTTCCATCGATAAAAGCATCTTGATTTTCGGACTTTTCCTGTTTGTCCATCTTTCCATGGTAAGACCTGGCACTAAAACCATCATTGGTTAAGCGCTCTGCTAATACAAAGGCCTTATGGGTTCTGGAAACATAAATAATCGTAGGGCAATCCTTTTCTTCAATTAAACTCCTTACCGTATTGTATTTTTGTTCCTCGTCTTCCCTAGGGAAAACCTTATAATGTAAGTTTGTTCTTGAGGTTTTGGAGCTGAATACCTCCAGCTCTAAGGATAGCTTGTCTTGGAAGTAATAGCAGATGTCCTCAATTACTTTTTGTTTGGCGGTGGCAGTGAAACAAGAAACGGGGATGGGTTCGGCCCTGTTTTTTTTCTTTTGTAGCTCATGAATAAAATCCCCTATATATAGATAGTCAACCCTGAAGTCCTGTCCCCAAGAAGAAAAGCAATGTGCTTCGTCGATTACAAATCGGATGATATTTCTTCCCAGTAAAAGATATTCAATGGATTTCGATCGCAAGGATTCCGGAGAAATATAAAGAATTGAAGCTGCTCCATTTTCCACCCTTTCAAATGATTTGGCCCTTTCGATAGGGTCTAAAAGCCCATTGATGGTAACGGCATCTGTGATGCCATTTCTCTCCAGGTTGTCCACCTGATCTTTCATCAAAGACTGTAAGGGAGAAATTACCACTGTCAAGCCTTTTGCATTTTCTCCTGCCATCAAAGCAGGAACCTGAAAGGTGATGGACTTGCCTCCTCCGGTAGGGAAAACAGCAAGGATGGATTTATTGTCTATTGCGGCTTTTACGGCTTTCTCTTGCAAGGGCTCTTCTCCATAGGTTCTATATGCCTCAAAGCCGAAAAACTTTTTCAATCCCTTATGGATATCCAATGCCTGATCGCAATACTGGCATCCGCTCAAACAAGGGTTGTTTTTCAATAGGTACAAAATACTTTCAATGTCCGGGTAATTTTTTATTACCCAAGGAGGGGTTATTGATAGGCGACTTTTTGTGTTGATTAAAGCCAAGCTATAAGCGAGTGCGATAGGGGAGGCTTCAATGAGTTTAGTCAAATTTGCCTCCCGGCAAATATCGTTGTGGAATTCTTCTCTGATTAAGCTTTCTACGTCCCATGTTATTTCTTTGATATCCAAAAAAGTAAAAAAGGCCTTAAACTCCGGTTTATTCCAAAGCAACTTATAATAAATTTTTTGTAGGGGTTTGCTTAGTTGTTGAAAAGCAGCGACTTCATCATAAAATAGGTCCTTGGCTTTTTTGGAGTCATTTAAGGGGTTGTTTTTATCTTCTGTTTGAAGCTTTTCGTCTTTTACAAGCGCGTGGTAGGGTCTTTTGGGAAAAAGTAAAGGGGAGAGGTATAAGGTGTCAATAATTTTTGAAGGGTCAAAACTTAGGTCATTGAGCACCCGGCGAATGTATTTTAAATCATGCTTGATAATATTATGTCCACAGATATACTGAGATCCCTTAATAAATGCCATAAAATCGCTAAAGGAAGGGGAATGAAAAACCTCGCCATTGCTTTTAACACTTCCTATGTCAAGCACTTTTTGGGTTTTTACAGCTATTTCAGTATCTATGAAAGCTATTGATTTCATGATTGATTCATCGTAGAAATAAATTTAGGCTATGTTTAGGTCTATTAATGTTTTAGCTAAGATAAGAATATTTACCGGGTTTGGTAAGGATCAGTATTCGGCTATTATTTTCTTGTTAAGTATTGATTTTGTAATGAATTGTTCTGTGAAATGGTTTTGGAGGAATGGGTTGTTTGAAAGGGAGTAGAAAAAAAAGGCCGTAACACAAATGAATCACGGCCCTTATATCATTAAGTTTTAGCTATAGCTTCTCAATAACGGAATTGATTAAATCTGTTGTGGTACTGTAATCTTCATCATTTTCTTTGGCGATTTCTATGGCCTCTTTGGCAACTTTTAGAGATTTTGTGTAATCTCCGGTTTTAAAAAGTAAAGCCGCGTAAGTATCTGTATTGGAATAGTTTTTATCCAGTTCAATGGAGCGTATTATCCATTCTTTTGCCTCTTCCAATTTGCTCTCATCCTCTTCATTTTTGTAATAGGCCCAGGCCAAAGAATTTAAATCCTTTGCGCTGTCCCATACAAAATTAATGTCATCAATGCGGCCTGTTTGTATCATTCGGTAAGGGTAAACGGAATAACTTACCAGTGCATCCGTAATATTTCCATTAACTAAATAAAGTATCAGTGGGGCAGAGCTTACATTGAAGACGTTATCAAAACCTTTTTCATCCTCCCCTATATTAGCATGGAAGTTAAGGGCTTTTCTCCAACCATCGTGGTAGCCTTCATTTAACACTTCCTCTCGATTTTCTTCATTGTCTACATTGATGGTGATAAGGTTCATCATGGACATGTCACAATCCAGGTATCGATTAATTAAGTTGATACAAGGAAAACACCATTTCCCACTCCAGGTAATGACAAGGGTTGGCAACTCTTTGTCCAAATCATAGATTTCATAGATTTCGCCAAATTTGATGGTTTCATCGTTTTCTAGATCTGTAATATTAACATCTATTTGCCCATATAAGGGCTTTGAAACAATTATTAAAGAAAAAAACAGAAGTGTAAATGTAAATTTTTTCATAGGTGTTGAATTGTTTATAGGTGATAAAAATTGTTATTATAAGAAAAATTTATCTTAACAATGTATAGGCCTATCCAATGGAAAGCCAGATTAAATTGGATCAAAAATATTTACCTGAATCTTAAAAAAGTAAGTTCATGGATGAAGTACAAAAGATTGGCCTTTTCCAATAAATAGGACGCCCATCTAAGAGGGTACAAATTACTATTTTCTATTTTTGAATAAGGCACTTATCAAATAAAGGATTTGTATGGATAAGGTGGCTTTGTCAC